>CAKRMO010000090.1 GCA_934364765.1 uncultured Bacteroidaceae bacterium
GCGTGGCGAACGGCGCAAACTGCTTGCCGTGGTGGTGGAGAACGACGGCGAGTTCCGCTCCGCAGCCTTTGAAAAGGCTGACATCAACGGCATGGACGCGCAAAAGGCAATAGACGTAATGAACTCTGCGGGCATCACGCCTTACCTGCGCCAGCGTCCGTTCGACATTGTGCCAGACACCGCCCAAGCCCCACGCGACATATTCATTTCGCTGTTCAGCACCATGCCGCTCGCCGCAGACAGCAACATTGTGCTGAAAGGCAGGGAGGAATTTTTCAAAGCCGGCGTAAAGGCACTCTCAAAGATAGCCCCCGTGAGCGTGGGCATATCGCCGGAACAACAAGACACGTTTGGCGAAATAGACGGCGCGGAGGTGAACGTGTTTGAAGGGGCAAACCCCGCAGGAAACGTGGGCGTGCAGATAAACAACACAAAACCGGTGAACAAAGGCGAGGTGGTTTGGACAATAAACCCGGAAAGCGTGGCAATTCTCGGCAAGCTGCTCACAGCAGGCAAGCTCGATTTCACGCGCCGCATTGCCTTTGCCGGCTCGGAGGTTGCAGCCCCGCAATACTACGACACCATAGCCGGCGGAAGCCTTCAGCCGCTTGTGGGCGGCAAGCTGAAGCACGCCGAACACGTGCGCATAATCAACGGCAACCCGCTCGTGGGAGTTCCCGTTGCCGCAGACGGCTATCTTGCGGCATACGCCGGCGAGGTTACGGCAATTCCCGAGGGCGACGACAAAAATGAAGTCCTTGGCTGGATAGCCCCGCGCACAAACGAGTTCTCGGCAAGCCGCTCCTATCTTTCGTGGCTGATGCCCAAGCGCAAATACAATCCCGACGCACGCATAAAGGGCGGGGAACGCCATATTATAATGAGCGGGGAATACGATAGGGTTTTCCCCATGGACATATACGCCGGATACTTGGTGAAGGCGATTATCGCCAAGGACATCGACCGCATGGAGCAACTCGGCATCTACGAGGTTGCACCCGAGGACTTCGCCGTGGCGGAATTTGTGGATTCGTCAAAACTCGAATTGCAGAAAATAGTGCGCGAGGGGCTCGACTTCCTGCGCAAGGAGCTTGCATGACAAAGAACAAAATGATATGAGCAAGATAAAGAACTATATTGACAAGATAAGACCGCAGTTTGAGGACGGCGGCAGACTGAAGCCCCTGCGCTCGGTGTTCGAGGGCTTCGAGTCGTTTCTTTTGGTGCCTTCCGCAACATCCAAGTCGGGCGTTTCCATTCACGACGCCATAGACTCCAAGCGAATAATGTCGTTTGTGGTGATAGCCCTGATGCCAGCCCTGCTGTTCGGAATGTACAACATAGGTTTCCAGAACTACAAGGCTGCGGGCGTTGAGGCTTCATGGCTCACGATGTTCGCATACGGCCTGCTCGTGATGCTCCCCAAAATTGTGGTTTCATATATCGTGGGGCTTGGGATAGAGTTCGCCGTGGCGCAATGGAAGCACGAGGAAATTCAGGAGGGCTACCTTGTAACCGGGCTTATAGTGCCGATGATTCTTCCTGTAAACTGCCCGCTGTGGATAATGGCCGTTGCGATAGCGTTTGCCGTGGTGTTCGCCAAGGAGATTTTCGGCGGCACGGGCATGAACATATTCAACGTGGCTCTTGTGGCGCGTGCCTTCATGTTCATATCCTACCCCTCGAAAATGTCTGGCGACACGGTTTGGATAGCCAACGGCACGGTTTTTGGTCTGGGCAACAAACTCCCGGAGGCGTTCACGGCCGCAACACCCCTGGCACAGGCGGGGGTGGGTCAGACACCCGATGCCCCGCTGATTGACTCCATCATCGGACTAATCCCCGGCAGCGTTGGCGAAACAAGCGTCGTGGCAATTCTGATAGGGGCCGCCATTTTGCTGGTAACAGGCATTGCGAGCTGGAAAACCATGCTGAGCGTGTTTGTGGGAGGCGGTGTCGCCGCCGCGCTTTACCATTCCGCCGGACTTTCAACCATTTCATGGTACGAGCACCTTGTGCTCGGCGGCTTCTGCTTTGGCGCGGTGTTCATGGCTACCGACCCCGTAACAAGCGCACGCACCGAAGGCGGCAAATACATCTACGGCTTGCTGATAGGCGTGATAGCCGTTACAATCAGGGTGCTGAACCCCGGATATCCCGAAGGGATGATGTTTGCAATATTAATGATGAATATGTTCGCCCCGGCAATCGACTACTGCTTTGTGCAAAGCAACGTACGCCGCCGTATGCGCAGGGTGAAACCGTAAACAGACAAGACTTATGAAGATCAATACAAACAGCAATGCTTACACATTGGTTTACGCATCGGCAGTGGTGGTGATTGTGGCGTTCCTGCTGGCGTTTGTCTCAAAATCGCTCGAGCCGGCTTCGGTGTCGAACGAGCGGATAGACAAGAAAAAGCAGATACTCGCCTCGCTGAACATTCGCGGTCTCGACAACAGCCGGGTGGAAAGCGAATACGGGAAAAGCGTAACGTTCGACAAAATAATACGCACCGACGGAAGCGTTTACAAAGACGGAGCCGGGAAAGACAAGGACGGCTTCAAAATCGCCCCCAAGGAGATTGACGACAACCACCTGCCACTTTACCAATGCTACGTGAACGGCCAGACAAAATACGTGATACCCCTTTACGGAAAAGGTCTGTGGGGGCCGGTTTGGGGGTATATCGCGCTTGACGATGACAAGAACACCGTTTTCGGGGCATACTTCAGCCACCAAAGCGAAACGGCGGGGCTTGGCGCAAGAATAACGGAGGAAAGTTTCCAAAAGGAGTTCGTGGGCAAAAAGCTGTTCGCCGACGGCGGCAGCACCGTCATGCTCGGATTGGTTAAAAAGAAAGACCCCTCAAAAGGGCAGTTCCAGTGCGACGCAATCTCCGGCGCAACGCTCACCTGCAACGGCGTAACCGACATGATACACGACTGCGTGGCTAAATACAGCGCGTTCCTCCTGGACAAATAAAAAATACAGAAACAAACAAAGAAGGCATATAATATGGCAAAACTCTTTTCTGTGGAAAACCGCGAAGTGTTCACCACTCCGCTGGGAAAAGACAACCCAATCACGGTGCAAATTCTCGGCATCTGCTCGGCTCTTGCCGTAACCTCGCAGCTTGAGCCGGCAATCGTCATGGGTCTCTCAGTAACGGCAATCACCGCCTTGAGCAACTTCATAGTCTCCCTCATACGCAAGACAATCCCCAACCGCATACGCATAATCGTGCAGCTTGTCGTTGTGGCCGCGCTCGTTACCATTGTGAGCATGGTTCTTAAAGCCGTGGCATACGACGTAAGCGTGCAGCTATCGGTTTATGTGGGGCTGATAATAACCAACTGCATACTCATGGGCCGCCTTGAGGCGTTTGCAATGAGCCATGCGCCGTGGCCGAGCCTCATAGACGGACTTGCAAACGGCTTGGGCTACGCCTACATTCTCGTCATTGTGGGCGGCGTGCGCGAAATCCTCGGCTCGGGCAGCCTGCTCGGCTTCAAGTTCATTCCCGATGCCGCCTACAACGCGGGCTATCTTGACAACAGCATGATGACAACGCCGGCAATGGCCCTGATAATACTCGGCTGCGTGATTTGGGTGAGCAATTCCGTTATCGGCAAAAAGCAGTAACGCCCGCATTGTTTAATCTATAAAGACAAAACCATATGGAACATGACATAGCACTGTTTATCCGCTCGGTGTTTGTGGATAACATGATATTCGCATCTTTCCTCGGCATGTGCTCATACCTTGCCGTGTCGAAAAACCTCAAGACATCCCTCGGCCTCGGCATTGCCGTAACCTTCGTGCTTGTGGTTACGGTGCCGATAAACTACCTGCTTCAGACCAAAGTGCTCGCGCCCGACTGCATACTGCCGGGAGTTGACCTCACATACCTTTCCTTCATCCTCTTCATTGCCGTCATTGCGGCGATTGTGCAGCTTGTGGAAATGGTTGTTGAACGTTTCTCGCCGTCGCTCTATAACGCGCTGGGCATATTCCTTCCGCTCATCGCCGTGAACTGCGCCATTATGGGGGCGTCGCTCTTCATGCAGCAGAGAATTGAGATGGATCCCGCAACAGACGCACGCGCCATTGCGGGAGTTGGCGATGCAATTGTTTACGCATTCAGTTCCGGCATCGGCTGGCTTCTGGCAATTGTGGGGCTTGCCGCAATACGCGAGAAAATGGCTTACTCCGATGTTCCCAAAAACCTCCAGGGGCTGGGAATAACCTTCATCACCGTGGGACTTATGGCAATGGCGTTCATGTGCTTCTCGGGACTGAGTATATAGTATATTGTACAGAAAACAAGGATTAATAATATGTCGCAGACAATTATAATGTTCATCACATCAAGCATCGGTGTGTTTTGGGGGGTGATAATCCTCATGGTAATTCTTCTGCTTGTGGCAAAGAAGTACCTCACGCCGAGCGGAAACGTCAACATCACCATAAACGGGGAGAAAAAGCTGTCCGTGCCGCAAGGCGCATCACTGCTCTCCACCCTCGCCGAGCAAAACGTGTATCTCTCCTCGGCGTGCGGCGGCAAAGGCTCGTGCGGGCAGTGCAAATGCCAAGTAACAAGCGGTGGCGGCGAGGCACTGGACGTTGAAAAATCCCACTTCACGCGCCGCGAGCTGCTCGACCACTACCGTCTCGGATGCCAGGTAAAGGTAAAGGGAGACATGGAAATCAAAGTTCCGCAGTCAGTGCTTGGCGTAAAGAAATACGAATGCACCGTGGTGTCGAACAACAACGTGGCATCCTTCATAAAGGAGTTCATCGTGGCACTGCCCGAAGGCGAACACATGGACTTCCTTCCCGGAAGCTATGCGCAGATTGAAATACCGGCATACTCCATGGATTATGACAAGGACATTGACAAGGAGAGCCTCGGCCGCTACCTGCCCGCATGGCAGAAGTTCGGGCTTTTCTCGCTAAAGTGCACCAACACCGTGCCGACCACACGCGCTTACTCCATGGCCAACTATCCTGCCGAGGGCGACCGTTTCATGCTTACGGTGAGGATAGCCACGCCGCCTTTCAAGCCGAAACCGCAAATCGGCTTCCAAGACGTGATGCCGGGCATAGCCTCCTCGTACATTTTCACGCTCAAGCCGGGCGACAAGGTCATAATGTCAGGCCCTTACGGCGATTTCCACCCTCGCTTCAACTCAAAGCGCGAAATGATATGGGTGGGCGGAGGTGCCGGAATGGCACCGCTGCGTGCGCAGATTATGCACATGACGCGCACACTCCACACCACCGACCGCAAGATGTCATACTTCTACGGCGCACGCTCGCTGTCGGAAGTGTTCTACCTGAAAGATTTCCACGAACTCGAAAAGGAATTCCCCAACTTCAAGTTCTACCTCGCCCTCGACCGCCCCGACCCGGAAGCCGATGCGGCTCACGTGGAATACACACCGGGATTTGTGCATCAGGTGATGTATGAAAAATATCTGAAGAACCACCCCGCACCCGAAGACATTGAATACTACCTCTGCGGTCCGGGACCCAT
>CAKRMO010000091.1 GCA_934364765.1 uncultured Bacteroidaceae bacterium
GGAGAAACCGCAGACGAGGGTGAACTTCTACAAGGCCGTCTCGAACACGCCGCACAAGACACAGGTTTACATCACGGGCGAGCAGGTTTGGACAGTTCCGAACAACCGCGACCTTGATGTGGTGGAGACCGACTTCGGAAGGGGCGTGGCATGGTGGTGGAACTATCCGTGCAACGACAACGCCGACGCGTGGACTTTCCCTGCCGACATGTATTCCAACTTTGTTGATATGCCCGAGATTGACGGCAATTCAACGCTCCCCAAAAGCCTAGGACATTGCGCCTCGTTGCTTAGCAACCCCATGCAGCAGGGCGAGATTGCCAAGATACCCCTTTTCAGCGTAGCCGACTATGCGTGGAACAACGGCGGGTTCAACAGCGTGGAAAGTTGGAAAGCCGCGCTTCCGGCTGTGATAGGCAGGAAAGATTACGCAAAGGCCCTTCAAAACATTATACCATACTTGCGCGTGAACGACCCCGAGGAACTTGGCGCTATGATAGACGCCTACAAGAACGGCGGGGACGCGGCGCAACTGAAGTCTGTGCTTCGGGACATCGAAAGGAACTGCGCGGCTCTTGGCGGGCTGAAGTTTTCGTCGGTAAGGGCACAGTCGCTTTTTTATGACGACATCCGTCCTTGGCTGCTGAAGCTGGAGGCAACGGCAAAAGTTGCGGACGAGCTTATCGACATCGCCGCAATGCCTAAAGGGGACGCAGCAAAGAAAGCCCGCTATGGGGCTGCCGCCGCAAAGGCAAAGGCTTTGGGCGAGGCCCCGGAGTTTAGCGTCCTTGCCCTCGAGGGAATGGGCGGGGGCATAGGCAAGCAGGTTTATAACGTGCAGTTTGCCAAAAAGCACCTCACGCCGTTTGTCGCATATCTGTTGGAAAAGGCGAAATAAGAGCCGCTCTTAATAAGACATAAGTCGGGAGCAGGGTGTGCCCTGTTCCCGATTTTCCGCTTAGTCACATTCGGCAGCCAGTTCGAAATGGCATTTTACTATGCCCAAATCAACTTTCGCGTAAGTGCCTTTGCCGGCAGTGAACACCGCTTTGCCGTCATCGCCGGGCGAAATGCGGAAGTCCTGCCTGTTGAGCGCCGTGGGGGCGAGCAGCGCGGCCTCCACGCCGCGCCTGAACCAGTCGGGCGGGTTGGGGACATCGCACACGCCGGAATAGCCTTTCGACTTGTGGGGCCTGCCTTGCGAGACGCCGTAGCCCAACGCTATCACCGCCACAAGGCGATGCCCCGGCGCGAGGTGCTTTGCAGCCGCTTTTTTGCTGAAAGTCATTCCCGCCCAACAGGTGTTCAGGCCCAGGGTTTGGGCAAGCAAAACAAGCCGCTCGCCATAAAAGCCGCAAAGCTCCTCGCCGTTTTCAACCGTAGGCGGAGTTGAGACAACAATGCAATTATATATGTTGCGGAACTTGCCGTAGCGTGCAAGAAAGCTCTTGAACACGGAGGGGTCATTCTTAACCAGTTTCATGCAAATGCCGCTTTGGGCGTTGCATCTCTTTATTTCCTCCTCCAATATGGCAAGTTTTCCGTCTTCCACCGGCTTGTCGGTATAAGCCCTTACGGAATGGCGCAGTGGGATTGCTTCTGCGAGTTTCATGACTTGAAAAGTTTTGGGACAAAAGTAGGGAAAGTTTTGCATTTGCGGAAACCGGGCGGCATGAAAATGAAAAAGCGGACTCCGTACAGGACACCCCGAAAACCGCATCGGATATAGGAAAAACTATGTCTGATGCAGGAAAAACTACATAGGACACAGGAAAAATTATGTATGATATAATCCAGACTACATCAGACCTTTTTTCGCCGTTTGCAACTTACAGAAATACAGAACATTATGGCGGTTGTTTTGTTTGGAACATTGCCTCTGGCAATCAGTGCGTTACGCATTTTGGGGCGTTGCCGGCAGTTTTGGCGATTAAAGTGGTGCGGTTGTGCAATGGGCTGCGCTTAATTTTGCCAAGTGCTGTTTATAGTATCTTGCAAAAGTTTGCACGTTTGGCGCGATTGTGTGTTATTTTGTTCGTTAATATAGCCGGAAATCGTTAAATCATTAGTTTTTGCTTGTTTTTTCGCCCTCAAATACCTACTTTTGCTAACGACATAGAAATTGCATATACACTCCGAACAGGACAAGGTAATGACAGAAAAGATGAAAATACAACTAAGAAGCGCATTCTCCACAGAAGGAAGGAAAATGGCGGGCTCGCGCGCCCTGTGGGTGGCCACGGGAATGAAGCGCGAGCAATTCGGCAAGCCTATAATTGCTATTGCCAACTCGTTCACGCAGTTTGTGCCGGGACACACGCACCTTCATGAGGCTGGTCAGCTTGTTAAGAAAGAAATAGAGAAGCTCGGCTGCTATGCTGCCGAGTTCAACACAATAGCCATTGACGACGGCATAGCGATGGGGCATGACGGAATGCTTTATTCGCTGCCCTCGCGCGACTTGATAGCCGACTCCGTGGAGTATATGGTGAACGCCCACAAGGCAGACGCGCTTGTGTGCATAAGCAACTGTGACAAGATAACCCCGGGAATGCTCATGGCGGCGATGAGGCTTAACATCCCCACCGTGTTTGTGTCGGGAGGCCCTATGGAGGCGGGCAGGTGGAACAACCAGAACATCGACCTCATTACGGCTATGGTTAAAGGTGCGGACAAGAGCGTCTCGCAGGAAGAGCTGGACAAAATAGAGGAACACGCCTGTCCCGGATGCGGATGCTGTTCGGGAATGTTCACGGCAAACTCCATGAACTCGCTCACCGAGGCGATAGGGCTCGCATTGCCGGGGAACGGAACTGTGCTCGCCTCGCACGTGAACCGTCTGCAACTGTTCAAGGACGCAGCCAAGCTGATTGTAGAGAACGCATATAAATATTATGGTGAGGGCGACGAGAGCGTATTGCCGCGCAGCATTGCCACAAGGGAGGCCTTTTTGAACGCCATGTCTCTTGACATAGCCATGGGCGGCTCCACAAACACGATATTGCATTTGCTTGCCGTGGCAAACGAGGGCGGCGTTGACTTCAAGATGAAGGACATCGACGCTTTGAGCCGCAAAGTGCCCTGCCTGTGCAAGCTCGCCCCCAACACGCAGAAGTACTCCGTGGAGAACTGCAACCGTGCCGGCGGCATTCTCGGCATTCTCGGCGAACTGGCAAAGGGCGGATTGCTCGACACGTCAGTGAGGCGCGTTGACGGAATGACGCTCGGAGATGCGGTGGCAAAATACGACATAACAAAGGAGAATATAGATTCCGAGGCTTCGCGCATATACCACAGCGCACCCGGCAGAAAGTTCACCACCACAATGGGCTCGCAGGACGCACAGTGGGAAACCCTCGACACAGACCGCGCCGAAGGCTGCATTCGTGACCTTGAACACGCCTATTCAAAAGACGGCGGGCTGGCGGTGCTTTTCGGAAACATCGCGAAAGACGGCTGCGTTGTCAAGACCGCCGGCGTGGACGAGTCTATTTGGCACTTCCAAGGCCCGGCAAAGGTTTTCGACTCGCAGGAAGACGCCTGCGAAGGCATTCTTGGCGGCAAGGTGAAGAGCGGCGATGTGGTTGTGATAACTCATGAAGGCCCCAAGGGCGGGCCGGGAATGCAGGAAATGCTTTACCCCACATCCTATATAAAGAGCATACATCTTGGCAAGGAGTGCGCCCTTATAACCGACGGACGTTTCAGCGGCGGAACTTCGGGGCTGAGCATCGGACATATATCGCCGGAGGCTGCTTCGGGCGGCGCGATAGGCAAAATCGTTGACGGGGACATTATTGAGATAAACATCCCCGAACGCACCATTAACGTGCATCTTTCAGACGAAGAGCTCGAAGCCCGTCCGCAAGTGCCGCTTAAGCGTAACCGCACAGTGTCGAAAGCTTTGCGTGCCTATGCGGCAATGGTAAGCTCTGCCGACAAAGGCGGCGTAAGAATACTTAAAGACGAATGAAATGGGGAATGAATTGATTTCCGGTGCAGAAATACTCATACGCTCTCTTATCGACGAAGGCGTAACAACCGTGTTCGGCTATCCCGGCGGCTCTATTATGCCTGTGTATGACAAACTTTACGATTACCAAGGCAAGCAGATAAACCATATTCTTGTGCGCCACGAACAGGCGGCGGCACACGCAGCCGAGGGCTATGCGCGTGTCAGCGGCAAGGTGGGCGTGGCAATAGCCACGAGCGGCCCCGGCGCGACAAACACCATAACCGGCATAGCCGATGCCATGATGGACAGCACGCCAATGGTTGTAATTACAGGGCAAGTGGGCGTGGGCGCACTTGGAACGGACGCTTTTCAGGAATGCGACATTCTGGATATAGCCCAGCCTATATCAAAATGGGCGTATCAGATAAGAAGCGCGGAAAAGGTGGCGTGGGCTGTGAGCCGTGCGTTTTATATAGCACGCAGCGGGCGTCCCGGTCCTGTGGTTCTTGATTTCACGAAGAACGCACAGGTGGAGCTGGCAAAGTACGAAAAGCGTAATATAAGCTTTATCCGCAGTTATCAGCCTGTTCCCGAACATACTCCAGAAGCAATCAAAGAAGCGGCACAGCTAATAAACGAAAGTTGCAAGCCGCTCGTGCTTGTGGGGCAGGGTGTGCAGCTTGGCGGCGCACAAAAGGAGCTGCAGGAGTTTATAGAGCGCATTGACGCTCCAGCAGGCTGCACGCTGCTCGGGCTTTCCGCCCTTCCAAGCAACCATCCTCTGAATGTGGGAATGCTTGGCATGCACGGCAGCTATGCCGTAAACGTAAAGACGCAGGAGTGCGACCTGTTAATCGCCGTTGGAATGCGATTTGACGACCGTATAACAGGAAAACTGAGCACATACGCGGGGCGCGCAAAGAAGATTCACTTTGACATAGACCCCTCGGAGATTAACAAGAATGTTGCTGTTGACGTGCCTGTGCTTGGCGACTGCAAGGAAACGCTTGCCGAGGTTACAAAACTTCTGAGACAGGGCGACCACAAGGCGTGGCGCGATAGTTTCGGACAGTTCAAGAAGATTGAAGACGAAAAAGTGATAACTCCCGAAATCCATCCCGCAACAGGCCCGCTCCGCATGGGAGAAGTTGTGAACGCTGTTACGGAAGCCACAAACAACGAGGCGATACTCGTAACCGATGTGGGGCAGAACCAGATGATGTCGGCGCGCTATTTCAAGTTCTCCAAAAACAACAGCATTGTAACTTCGGGCGGAATGGGGACTATGGGCTTCGGACTTCCCGCAGCCATAGGCGCGACGTTCGCCGCGCCCGACAGGACAGTCTGCTTCTTTACCGGCGACGGAGGATTGCAGATGACGATAGAGGAGTTCGGCACCATAATGGAGCAGCACTCGCCTGTGAAGATTATACTGATGAACAATAATTTCCTCGGCAATGTGCGGCAGTGGCAGGAACTGTTCTTCGAGTCGCGATATTCTTTCACGCGGATGATGAACCCCGATTACGAGAAAATAGCTTCGGCCTACAACATACCGTGCCGCAC
>CAKRMO010000092.1 GCA_934364765.1 uncultured Bacteroidaceae bacterium
GTCGTTGATGATGCCGTCAACGGTAATCACAACGTCGGTCGCGCCTTCCTGCGGTTTAACCTTGTCAAGGTCAAACCAGCCGCTCATGCCATTGATATGCACCGGCGTGCCGGTGGTAACGTTGAGCTTTCCGCCCCTCATGTAGCCGTAGCCTTCCTTGCTGATGTCGCATCCGTCGAACGTGCCGGCAAGTCCGTTAGCCTCGCGCGCCGTTGTGTCAACCGTGGCGGGCAGCATGGTGTAAATGCTTGTGGTCTTGACATTCTCCGCATCGTATTCGTTGTAGTCGCCCTCGATTATGACGAACGGCACGCCGGCTTTCACGTCCTCGCAGAGCGTAAGCTCAACCGAAGTCCTGCCCGCAGACGCATCCACCGTGATGTTCTTCACGGAATATGTGAACGCATTTGTGTTCATCGACATAAGAGAGCTTTCGCCGGCAGGCACGTCAAACGGCAAAGTCATAACGCTGATGCTGTTTGCCTCAATCGGGAAGTTAAGGTATGCATCATCCTCCACGGGAATAACGCCCCAGCACGAAGCGCCGTCAACAACGGTGGCCCAAGGCACGATTACACTGCCCTTTTCCTGCGCATGGAGCGGATATTCCTCCTTGTTGTTTTCGTTGAGCGACACAAACTGCAGCTGCCCTTTGCCGATGTAGTCCACGCGGAAAGGCGAGAATCCGCCCTGCATACGGCAGACATTCGCCTCGCCGCATCCGCTGGTCGGGGCTATGCTGTGTGAGGTCGCGAGGTTCTGCAAAGAATAGCCGTCCGTGCCTTCAATCGGAACGAAACGCCACATTGCGTAGGGGTTCTCCAAATATGCAGGGTCCTCTTCCCCGCCGGCATACTGTCCGAACCTTATGCTTGCGCCGGCATCGGGGTTGTCAAGATATATGGCCTTGTTGGCGCAATATCCCAGATTGCTCTTGGAGTATATGTAATACCACTTGTTTGGCTCTATCTGCCTTGTGTGCCCGAGAAGTTCCGCCTTTGCATCGTTAATGCCCTTTATGGCAGCATTTATGTCGGTCTTCATCGGCTGCTTGTCGCTCACGCCGCTGCGGGCAGCCTTTACCGCCGCCACAAAGTCGTCAATGCTTGCTTCGTCGTCAACCATGCCGATTTCCTCGCCCACTTCCATGTTGCCGGCCCACTTGATCATTTTGCCGTAGAGCTTTGAAAGCTCGGTGGTGTCGGCATAGGCGTCGAGCAGTTTGGCTATCGCGTCCTCGAGCGTGGCTATGTCGCCCGGCAAAACCTCGTGCGTGCCTTTGGCCTTGCCCGCATCGATGAGGGCTTTCAGTCCGTCGGCCGCCGCCTTCACGTCGGGGTTGTAGTTATACTGCACGCGCTCCGGGTCAACGCCTGTGTACATCTGGAAACGTCCGAGGCTGAGATAGAAGCCGCCTGTGCTCGTCGCACGCATATTGATGGTTTTCTTCACCAAAAAGCGCACGTCGGAATATTCCGCGCCAAGTTCTATCATGGGCGAGGTGTATCTCACCGGGTGTGCGTTCGCCTGTCCCGAACCCGAGACAATGGCAGTGAGTTCCTTTACGCTTGTCCACGAGTTCTCGTCATCGGGAGTGTTGGTTGCGAGAATTTCCATATCTTCTGGGGTGTCGTATGTGGAACCCCATTCCGAACTTATCATACTGAAGAGGAAGGAACTCTGAGGCGCGTTCATGTGAACCTGCAAACAGGGATATTCGTCAGCCGGAAGCGGGTTGCTCCACGAAGTGTGGAATATGTACTGCCCCGTGCCGTAGCCGTCGCTTTCGGGGCGGATTAGGTTTGCGGGGGTGAACTGATCGCTTTGTACGGAGTTCGACGTTATCTGCCCGCCGTTCACAATAATCGCCTGAAGCGAGGGAACGGCATTGTCGTAGGCGTTTTGCGCTTTCTCAAGAAGGCTTGCAAACACCGCGTCAATTGAATCGCGGTCCACATAAAGCCTGTCTATTTCCTTGGCTGCGTCATAAAGCGCGTTGATGTCGGCAACGGCCAGCGTGCCGTCAGCCACCTTTTGCTTCAGTGCCGCCGCAAGGTTGTCGTAATTGTCGCAAGCCGCCTTCATTCCCTCAACCACGTAGTATTCGGAATTGGCAACGGGTGTCGTGCCCATAACCTGGAAACGCCCGAGGCTTACGTAGAAGCCGCCCAATGCGTTCAGGCGGTTGTTGACCGTTGACTTTACAAGGAAACGGAGGTTGCTGTAGCTTCCGCCAAGGCTTATTGCCGGGGATACATACTTCACAGGGTGCACTATCTCGGTTACAATGTTGTTGAGTTCGGTTATGCTCTTCCAGGAGTCCTCGTCTTCGGGAGTGTTGGTGGCGAGAATTTCCACGTCCTTGGGGGTGTCGTATGTGGAACCCCATTCCGAACTTACCATGCGGAACTTGAAAGCGTCAACTGGCGAATCAAGGCTCACCTGAAGCCATGCGTATTCCCCCGGTTTCTGCGGGTCGCTCCACGAAGTGTGCCATATATACTCGTTCGTGCCGTAGCCGTCGCTTTCGGGGCGGATTAGGTTTGACGTAACAAACTGTCCGTGCACGGAGTTTGAGGTTATTTGCGAGCCCTTCGTGATATACGCCTCATAGTCATTGGCCTTTTCGCGGACAGCCGCCGTTGAGCTTATCGCGGTTGCGGCCCGGTCTTTCAGGCAGTCGCTCTTTCCCGCGTTTGCAAGGCTGTCGATAAGCTGCGTGTCGTTTTGCGTGAACACGAACCATGCCGACGGGGAACCCGCTCCGCCCGCAGTGTTGATTATCTCGCCTTTCAGCCCCGCGCCGTCATTATGCCCCTTGGCGAAATAAGCCACATCGTTTATGGTGTTTGCAATTGAGAACTGCGGGTAAGTGTCTATCTGGGTTATTGTCTGCAAAGTTTGCGGCTGGTCGGTAAGCGGCACATTCTTGCTCGTGCCTTTCACCGAGCCGATATACTTGTTGTTGTAAACGCTCTGTATGCTGTAAGTGCCGTCTCCCACAGGCGCAACCTTGAAAAGGAACTTCGGGTCTTTCCTGTCGAACGTGTTCCAGCCCAGCTTGCCGTTGGCGAGCACGCACATGGCTTTCTCCACGCCCTGCTTGCTGTTGAAGGCCGCGCTGGCACTGACAAAATAATAATAGCCGCCGGTAACTTTCACAAGTGAAGCCTCAACGGCCTCGTAAGCCTTGCGAAGGTTTTGCTCCGCCTTTGAATACTCCTCGTCCGACAGGGTTTGCGACAAGGCGTAGTTTGCATCCTCGTAAGCCGAAGTGTAATCCAAAATCGCCTCCGCCGAATAATATCCCGGCTCTGTGCCGCCCTGATATTGCGGGTTCCTCTCCGAAATGTCGTCAAGCAGCTTCTGCAGCTTGCGTATTGGGGTGTCGGTGCTTTCGGCCTTCATTATCTGGAAACGCCCGAGGTTGAACAAAGGATTTCCGTTCTTGCTCAGACGCCCGTTTACGTTTTTCTTCACCACAAAACGCAGGTCGGTGTAGCTGCCTCCAAGTGCGATGTGCGGCGAATAGTAGTCTATCGGGTGGGCAACCGCCGTAACGATGTCGGTAAGCACCGCCACAGTCTGCCACGAGCTTTCGTCATCGGGAGTGTTGGTGGCGAGTATGTCCATGTCCTGCGGCGTGTCGTATGTGCTGGTCCATTCCGAGCTTATCATGTGGAAGAAAATGTCGCTCTGCGCCTCGTTGAGGTGTATTTGCAGATACGGGTATTCGCCGGCGGGGAGCGGGTTGGTCCACGAGCAGTGGTAAATGTACTGCCCCGTGCCGTAGCCCTCGATTTCAGGGCGTATGAGGTTTGAGGTGGAGAACTGGAGGCTCTCCATTGTGTTGGTGGTTATCTGCACAGAGTCTGTGATGAGGTCCTTGCCCTTCATCCATTTGTCGTCCTCGTCGTCTCCCTCGCCTATTCCGTCGGTGGCGAGCACATTCATTATTGCGTCAGCCCAGAAGCCGGCAAGTTTCACCGCGCCCTGCGCGTTGGGGTGAAGCCAGAACGTTCCGGAGTTGCCGGCTTCGGAAGTGAAGTAGTCGTTGTTGTCCTCGAAAAAGCTGAAAGCCTCCTTCGAGCCGGCATACACCATGCCGGGGTTAGATGAAGCGTATTCGTCCAGGATGTTGTCGATTACAGGGTGATAGGACTTCAGCCTGTCAAGCCCCGCCTGGAGATAGGTTGCGCCGTTGTGCGTTGTGGGGCTGTACCAAATGGGATAGTTCAGCACGAACTTGGCACTGGGGAACTTATCGTGCAGTGCGTCTATTATCTTCTTGATGTTTTCCTTGTAGGTGTCGGTGCTCACCGGCGAGCCTTCGGGCCCTTTTTCGGCGCTGTCGTTAGTGCCGAGCATTATCGAGAAATAAAGCGGGCCTTCCTCCTTGCCGAACTCCTCCCCCGCGCTCACGGCGTTGTTGTAAGCCCCGCGCCCGGGCAGGAAGCCGAATGTCGTTATGCCGCTCACGCCGCAGTTCCTTATCCTTACGGTGTGTTTGGTGCGTTTCTGCAAAAGCTGCCCCGTTATAACGGGCGGGGCCTGCGTCGCCGGGTCTGGAAGCGTCGCGCCATACGTGATGCTGTTGCCAATGAAGACAACATGGATTTTTTCTTTTGCCGCCGCAGACATACACATAAGCATGCCGGCCAGCAAAAGACACAGAGTAAACTTTAGCTGTTTCATAATTTTATGGTGTTAAAACATTGTTCTCATGATACGCCGCCAAAATTACACAATATTTATAATAAGATTGTACTTGTTGTTTTTTTTTTGCACATTAACATGAATTCGGAACAGGAAACTTCTGATTTTCGGGCGGAATTATGCATTTCCCCCATTTTGCCGCGACGGCTTGTTTTGTTTGTGCAATGCGGTTCGGGCGGTGGCGTATTGGGCGTATGCAATACGTCCCAACAGATGGCGCAAAATCCATAATCTACAGCCTTTCACAAACACCCCCAAAACTGCATCGGATGTAAGAAAAACTATGTCCTATGCAGGAAAAATTATGTCTGATGTAGTTTTTTCCACATCAGACCTTTTTTCGCCGCAAAAACACGCTTAAACCAAAAATATTGACCGCGAAAATCGCAAAACAAAAAAAAACATTAAATTTGTAGCCTTGAAATAGAAACCGCCCCACCGCGATGAACGATAAAAAAGATTTGAGCAACAAGAAACTGTCAATAATCATCCCGGCATACAACGAGGCCGGCAATATATGCCAGGTCATCGGCAAGGTGTGCAACGTGGTTCTGCCCTATGGCATAGGCAAAGAGATTATTGTTGTTGACGACGGTTCAAAGGACGACACTTATGACAATGCAAGCCGCTGTGTCTCCGCCGGAAGACTGCCTGTGAAAATCCTGCGCCATCTGGAAAACCACGGCAAGGGACGCGCCATACGCACCGCGCTCGCCGAGGCTACGGGCGACTACGTCATCATTCAGGACGGCGACCTCGAGCTCGACCCCAACGACATAGCGA
>CAKRMO010000093.1 GCA_934364765.1 uncultured Bacteroidaceae bacterium
TCTACAACCAGAAAGACTTCCCGATAGAGCAGGTGGGCGATTCGATTGCCGAGCGCATTGTGAGATGCAGCATACTCGACAGCAAGGACGGCGACGCCTACCGCATTGCCGACCTCAACGAAGGCACAATGCCCATCACCAACGCCGACGACCGCTACATGACAATACGCTTCGACACAATCAACGGCAGGGCGGTTACCGTGGTGAACAGCGACGCGCACGTGATATCGCGCGACCACGAGCTTGAAAACGGATATGTGCACGTGGTTGACCGCGTTGTGCTGCTGTCGAACGCATACATAGGCAACATGATCGAGAACGCCGCAAACGCAAGGGTGTTCTCACTGCTGCTGCAAAAGACCGGCTGGGCGGAGAAGCTCACAAAATACCGCGACGAGGAATACGAAAAGCGCGACCTGCCCGAAAAATACACCGGAAACCCGAACTGGGGCGACATAATCCCGCAGCACAGGTATTTCGGCTACACCGTGCTGCTTGAGACCGACAGCGTGTTCAACGAGAAATGGGGCATCGACATGCCGGTTGTGGAAGGCGGCGTGGTTGTGAACGAGGAGCAGATTTTGCAACAAATCAAAAACAAATGCGCCGAAGCATACCCCCAGGCCAACGGCACGGAGCTAACCGACAGCACCAACGCCGTGAACGAGTTTGTGGCATACCACCTCCTCCCCTCGCGAATACCCTACAACTGGCTTGTGGTTCACCGCACGGAATACGGATACTCATACAAGAACGCCTCGCGCCTTTCAATCAACTGCGACAACTTCTGGGAAAGCATGTCGCCCTCCCACCGCAGGATGATTAAGATGACCGAAGGCCCGAGTACGGACGGAATACGCATCAACCGCTATTCCACATACGACCCCGAAACATACACCGAGACGCTCGTGGAGATACCCGGCATAGGCGTGAGGTCGAACAACGGCGACTACGACAACAACGCGCTCAACGGTTTTTACTACCCCATTGACGACATTCTGGTTTACAGCAGCGACGTTCCTGGCAAGGTGCTCAACCAGCGCATCCGCATGGACCTCTCGACTTACTATCCCGAACTCATAACAAACGGCCTGTTCATCATGGAGGGCCAGAACGGCATTTACCTGCCCAAGGGATATATTGACTACCTCACGCTAAACGCGGAAGGGACACACTACCACTATCTCACGGGCTACAACTGCGGCTGGAACGACATGTACTGCGACGAGCACAACATCACAGGGCAGTATGACTTCACCCTGCGCCTTCCGCCGGTTCCGTTTGAGGGCTCGTGGGAAGTGCGTCTTGTTTACTCCTATTCGTCAAACCGTGGAATGGCGCAGCTATACTTCGGCACGGACAAGGATAACCTGCAAGCCGAAGGGCTTCCCATTGACGAGCGAATACAGGTTACTAACCCGCTCATAGGCTGGGCGCTTTACGAGGACGAAGACCCGGACCTGAACCGCGAGCGCGACCGCAATATGCGCAACCACGGCTACATGATGGGCTGCAAGCACGAAGGCCCGTCAACCGGCGGAGTTGTGAACACCACGCTCTACAATGTGCGCTCCGAGCACCGCTTGCGCAAAATATTCTACACGGGCAACCTATACCCCGACCAAACATACTACATCCGCTTCAAGAGTGTGCTTGCAAACTCCTCGACGATGTTCGTGCTCGACTATGTCGAGTTTGCGCCCAAGAACGTTTACAACGGCCTCACACCCGAAGACGCCTGGTAAAAAGACTTTTCTTTTTCAAATATGAAATTTGTGAATCCCTGCCGTGCATCGTGCGGCGGGGATTTTTCGTCTGCCAAACCAATCCGCGCCCCCCAAAAATGTTGCCACGCCAAACACCCCGAAAACTACATGGGACATAGGAAAAACTACATAGGACGTAGAAAAAATTATGTCTGATATAATTCAAACTACATCAGACCTTTTTTTGCCCACTTGCAACGCGCTGAAAAACAAATCGTTATACAGGGCTTTCATAACAAGGGCATTTTGTTGTAAATCAACACATTACGCATTTTTGCAAAACCCGGAATTTGGCGGCGGCATTGGCATAAACGCGCAAGCTCACGCACCCGCTACAAAACCTATTGCAGAGCAAAAGCAAACCGCCGCCTCTGTTTATGGAGCGAAAACTTGGTGGTTTGGTGTCATAATGTTACTTTTGCACCATGAAGAATATAAACACCTCCGCCAATATACTCATCATTTATACAGGCGGAACAATAGGAATGATAGAAAACCGGCATACCGGGGCGTTGGAAAGCTACGACTTCGCCCATGTGCGCCGTTGGATTCCCGAGCTTGAGGATTTTGACTACAACATTCACTCCTACGCCTTCAACCCGCCCATAGACTCCAGCGACATGGAGCCGTCAAACTGGCAGGCAATCGTAAAAGTAATAGCCGACAACTACGACAACTACGACGGCTTCGTGGTGCTTCACGGCACCGACACCATGTCGTACACCGCGTCCGCGCTCAGCTTCATGCTGCAAGGGCTTACAAAGCCTGTGATACTCACCGGCTCGCAGCTGCCAATCAGCATGCTGCGCACAGACGGGCGCGAAAACCTGCTTACGTCTGTCGAGATAGCCGCCGCCAAGGACGCAGAGGGCAACGCCATGGTGCCGGAGGTGTGCGTGTTTTTCGAGAACAGGCTGCTGCGCGGAAACCGCACCACGAAAATCAACGCCGAGGGCTTCAACGCCTTCCGCTCATACAACTTCCCCTGGCTAGCACACGCCGGAATACACATAAAATACAACCAGGCGATAATACGCCGCCCGCAAAAGGGCAACGTGTTCAAGCCGCACTACGTGATGGACAGCAACGTGGTTGTGATAACCCTTTTCCCCGGAATACGCCGCGAGATAATATCCTCCATAGTCAACATCCCCGGGCTGCGCGCCGTGGTGCTGCGCACATACGGCTCGGGCAACGCCCCCCAGAAGAAATGGCTGATAGAGCTTCTGAAAGAGGCCGAGGCCAAGGGCATAATCGTGGTGAACGTTACGCAGTGCAGCGAAGGTTCGATAGAGATGAGCCGCTACCGCACAGGACTCCAGCTGCTCGAAACAGGAGTGGTGAACGGGCACGACGCAACCGTGGAAAGCACCATAACGAAACTAATGTTCCTCGTGGGGCACAACCTCTCGAACGACAGGATACGCCAGCTCATGGACTGCGACCTGCGCGGGGAGATTACCATAAGATAACCGCAGGGCAACACATAACGGAGCGGCTTGGCGCATCTGCACACGCCAGGCCGCTTTTGCCTTATTAACGCCGCCGGGCTGCACCGCGCTTGCAAACATTTTGCTAACTTTGCCGTTGAAATACCAGAACATAGCAAACAAATAAAAGTATGAAATCCAGAAATCTTACAATCCTTGCCTTCTGCGCCCTGGCAATGACCTCCTCGTTCGCCTCGCGTGAAAAGGGAAAGAAAATCAAGGTGTCGAAAGACCAGTTCATAACCGAGCTGATGGGAAAGATGACACTTGACGAGAAAATCGGGCAGCTCGTGCTCCCCGACGGGCATGAGGCCAACACGGGCGTGTCGGAAAAGACCGACATCTACGGCGACATAAAAAAAGGCCTCGTAGGCTCTGTGCTGAATGTGAGCGACCCCAAGGCAATCCGCGAGCTCCAGAAAGTGGCGGTGAACGAATCGCGCCTGAAAATACCCCTTCTCGTAGGGCTTGACGTTATCCACGGTTTCCGCACAATATTCCCAATCCCCCTTGCACAGTCATGCTCGTGGGACACGACGCTTGTGCGCAAGGCTGCCCGCATCGCCGCAATCGAGGCTTCGGCATACGGCGTGAACTGGACTTATTCGCCCATGGTTGACGTGGCACACGACGCACGCTGGGGCAGGATTGCCGAAGGCAACGGCGAAGATCCGTTCCTCAGCGCCTGCATAGCGAAATCGCTCGTTTACGGCTATCAGGAGGACATGAAGAAAAACACGAACATTGCCGCCTGCCTGAAGCACTACGCCCTTTACGGCGCAGTTGAATCGGGACTCGACTACAACTTTGTTGACATGAGCCGCATCAGGATGTTCAACGAGTATATGCTTCCCTATCAGGCAGCCGTCGAGGCGGGAGTAAGGAGCGTCATGTCCTCGTTCAACGTAATCGACTTCATGCCTGCGTCGGGCAACAAATGGCTCATCGACGACGTGCTGCGCAAAAAGTGGGGCTTCAAGGGATTCACCGTTACCGACTACAACGGAATTGCAGAGATGACCTCACACGGAATTGACAAGCAGGAACGCTGCGCCGAACTTGCCGCAGACGCGGGCATCGACATCGACATGTGCTCGCAGGCATACCTTAAACACCTTCACAAGCTGGTGAGCGACGGCAAGGTGAGCGAAGAGACGATAAACACCATGTGCCGCCGCGTGCTCGAGGCCAAGTGGGAGCTCGGCCTGTTCGAGGACGCAAACCGCGGGCACTCCGAAAAGGAAGTCACCACCGCCGTGCGCAAAAAGGAGTTCATCGACATTGCGCGCCAGCTTGCGGGTGAAAGCATTGTGCTGCTGAAGAACGAGGGCAACATACTGCCGCTCAAAAAGCAGGGCAAGATTGCCGTGATAGGCCCGCTCGGCAAATCGGGGCGCAACCTTTACGGCTGCTGGACAGGCAACGGCTCGTCGCAGCCCAACCTCGGCATCTACGATGCCATCAAGGAGGCCGTGGGCAACAACGGCGAAGTGGTTTACGCACGCGGAAGCAACGTGTTTGCCAACCCCGACTACGAGGCTGCCGGGCAGATTAAGAATTTCGACGTAGGGCGCGACCCGCGTTCCGCAGAGGACATGGTGAAGGAAGCCGTTGAGGTTGCCAAAAACAGCGATGTGGTAATTGCAACTCTTGGCGAGCTTACCGACATGACCGGCGAAAGCCAGAGCCGCACCGACCTTGAAATGCCCGACGTGCAGCGCGATCTTTTCAAGGCGCTCCTCAAAACCGGCAAGCCTGTCGTTCTGCTCTACATCACGGGCCGCCCCGTGGCAATGCGGTGGGAAAAGGCCAACGCCCCGGTTATCGTGGAGACTTGGCACGGCGGAACTGAAGCCGCCCACGCCATTGCCGACGTTGTGTTCGGCGACCGCAACCCGAGCGGAAAGCTCACGACCACATTCCCGCAGGTTACGGGCCAGCTGCCGCTTACATACGCGCGCTACAGAGGCGGACGCCCGGTTGACCCCAACTCGAAGTTCATCAAGTACGCCCAGAACTATATGGACGTAACCATGGCCCCGGCATATCCCTTCGGATACGGTATAAGCTACACCACATACGAATACGGCAAGCTCTCGCTCAGCGCAAGCTCAATGGGCAAGGACGGCAAAGTAACCGCCTCGCTGAAAGTTACCAACACGGGAAACCGCGCCGGAGACGAGGTTGTGCAGCTCTACATCCACG
>CAKRMO010000094.1 GCA_934364765.1 uncultured Bacteroidaceae bacterium
AACTACATCAGACCTTTTTTCGCCGCTTTCAACTCCCTGAAAAACAATAATTTACAAAGGCAAGGCAATTCGGTATAAAACTCTGCCATTCAGCCATTTACGCCCATAGCACAAAAAGGCGGCGGGAAAAGAGTTCCCCCGCCGCCAATCAATATAAATTCTTCTAAAACTAACTTTCAGAGTTTGACCTTCTTTTTCTTCATCTTCGACTCATTGCCTACGCGGTTGAGTGATGTTACAACGTACGTGTATCTGTCAACGCCCTTGTCGTATGGCAGTTTGCAGAATGTGTCGGACGTTATGTCGATTATGTGGGACGCGTCGTCCGTGTTCAGCGGTTCACCCGCCGCAAAGCGGTATATCACATAGCGTTGCGCCTCGTCCATCGGCTTTTTCGCCTTCGGCCCCGTCCAGAACAGTATGTAGCCGTCTTCGGTCCACACGGGTTTCAGCTTCCTCACCTTTCCCGGAGCTTTGGAGCTGATGAACGGCATTGCGGGCGGCAGCGCGGGCCTTGAGTAATAAAGCTGGCGCAAAGCCTCGGCGTAGTTCCCCCTGTTCTCGGCAAACGCCGCGCCGTACCACTGGCAGCTCCCCGCCACGCCGAGCGAACGCTCAAGGTTCATCTTCGCCGGCAACTGGTGGCTTTGCGGATTTGCGGGGTCGGGATATTTTATGGTGTTCTCCACACTCTCGCCGATAATCAGCGGACGGTTTGAGGCGAACTTGCTCCACCATTTTATGAGGGTGGCATAGTCGGCAACGGGATGCCCGATCTGCCAGTAGAGTTGCGGCATTGAATAGTCAACCCAGCCTTTGTTCACCCAATACAACACGTCGGCATACAAATCCTCGTAGTTCTCCAGACCGTTGGTGTCGGACCCGGGAATGTTGCCGCCGCGCCTTGCGTTGTGGTAGATGCCGAACGGCGAAACGCCGAACTTCACCCACGGCTTCACGGAGCGTATCGTGTCGTGGAGCATACGCACAAGCTCGTTGACGTTCCACCTGCGCCAGTCGGCACGGTTCTTTATTCCGTTGTTGTACTTTGCATAGGAGTTGTCGTCGGGAATAACTTTCTGCCCTCCGGGATAGGGATAGAAATAGTCGTCCATGTGTATGCCGTCAACATCGTAACGTCGCATTATATCAGCCACCACGCGGCAGATGTACTCCCTGTTGTAAGGTTCTCCGGGGTCGAAAAGAATAAGGTCGCCATACTTGAAGAAATGCTCGGGGTACATATTATAAGGATGGTTCAGCGCCATTTCGTGCTTTGCGGCGGTTTTTGCGCGGTAGGGGTTAATCCACGCGTGAAGCTCAAGCCCGCGCTTGTGGCACTCGTCAATCATCCACTGCAAAGGGTCCCAGTAAGGGTTTGGTGCTTGTCCCTGCCTCCCCGTGAGGTAATAGCTCCACGGTTCGAGCTTGCTGGGGTAAAGCGCATCGCCCTCGCAACGTACTTGGAACATCACCGCGTTAAGCCCGCAACGTTTGAAAGCGTCGAGGTATGTTGTAAGCGTGCGCTGCATCTGCTCCCTGCCCATTCCCATATACTGCCCGTTCACGGTTTGTATCCACGCCCCCCGGAACTCGCGCTTGGGGGTGGAGGAGGCGGTTTGCGCCTTTGCGCCGTGTATGCCGAGACAGCAGAAAGCCATTGCTGCGGCAAATAAATTCTTTATATGTCTGTTCATTTTCCTAAGGCGTCTCCGCCCTGTGATATTGTTTCTAAGCTGTTTTATGATTTCAAGGTGTAAATTTAAGAATAAAATCCGAAACAACAGCCCGCCGCCCTTGCCAAACGCCGCAAAACGCCGCAAAACACCACAGAACGCACCATTGCGCCCGCGCCGATAAGGAATAAATCACTAACTTTGCGTGTGCATTCATATATAAGGAAAAACTATCGGCAGAATATGGACACCCCACGCAATAACCCGCTTCTCACACCCTTTGTCCTTCCCCCTTTCGACAAGATAGAGGACTGCGACTTTGAGCCGGCAATGGCAGAAGGCATCAGGGAAGCCGAAAAAGACATTGAGGACATCACATCGTGCGGCAGCGCGCCCACGTTCGGCAACACCATAGCCGCGCTCGACAAGAGCGGCGAAATGCTCGACAGGGTGGAAAGCGTGTTCTTCAACCTTTTAAGCGCATCGTCAAACGACACACGCGAGGCGTTGGCGCAAAAGTTCGCGCCAATGCTCACACGCCACCACAACAACATAATGCTCAACGAAAAGCTGTTCGACCGCGTGAGGCACGTGTGGGAAAACCGCCCCGGAGACCTCACGCCCGAAGAGGACAGGCTGTTGGAAACCACCTACAAGGCTTTTGTGCGCAACGGCGCACTGCTCGGCGAAGAGCAGAAGGCGCAACTGCGCAAGGTGTCCGAGGAGTTTTCGAAAAAGTCGGTGGAGTTTTCCACCAACCTGCTTCACGCCCGCAAGGACTTCCATCTCAACATAACCGACCCCGAAAAAATGAGGGACATCCCCGCATCCGCCCTCGCCATAGCCCGCGCAAACGCCGGGGAGAACAAGCGCGGAGGGTGGGACATCACGCTCGACGAGCCGGTTTACGGACCTTTCATGACCTACTGCCACGACCGCGAGCTGCGCAGGAAGCTCTATATGGCACGCAACGCCGCCTGCATGGGCGGCACTAAATACAGCAACCTGCAGGTGTGCGAGGACATTGTGAACCTGCGGCTGAAAAGCGCAAACATCCTCGGCTACAAATGCTACGCCGACTTTGTGCTCGAAAAGCGCATGGCGGAAACCAAGGAGAACGTTTACAGGCTGCTCAACGAGCTTTCCGAAGCCTATATGCCCCAAGCCAGGGAGGAAGTCGAGGCGGTTGAGGATTTCGCCCGCAAGCACGAGGGCGGGGATTTCAGGCTTGAGGCGTGGGACTTCGCCTATTATTCGCGCAAGCTCAAACTCTCGCTGTTCGACATCGACAGCGAAATGCTGCGCCCCTATTTCGAGCTTTCCAAGGTGAGCGGCGGCGTGTTCGGTCTCGCCAACGAGCTTTACGGCATCACTTTCACCGTAAACAAAAACGCCCCTGTTTATGCCGGTGATGTGGTTGCCTACACCGTTAACGACAACGACGGCAGCTTTCTCGGCACCCTGTACATGGATTGTTTCCCGAGAAAAGGAAAGCAAGGCGGCGCGTGGACAACAAGCTACAGCCCGCAATACAAGGAAAACGGCAAAAACGTGCGCCCTACGGTGGGCGTGGTGATGAACCTGACAAAACCAACGGCGGAACGCCCATCGCTCCTCACGCTCGGCGAGGTGACAACATTCCTGCACGAGTTCGGCCACGCGCTGCACGGGCTTTTTGCAAACACAACCTACCGCTCGCTAAGCGGCACAAGCGTCTATTGGGATTTTGTGGAGCTTCCCTCGCAATTTATGGAGAACTTTGCAACCGAAAAGAAATTCTTGAGTAAATTTGCAGTACACTACAAGACCGGCGAGCCTTTGCCCGAAGAGCTTATGGACAAAATCATAAAGAGCCGCAACTACAATGTGGCCTACGCCACCATGCGGCAGGTTTCGTTCGGGCTGCTTGACATGGGGCTGCACTCGCTCACCAAACCGCTTGGCGGAAACCTTATGGAAACCGAGCGCGACGCCACAAGGCGCGTGAGCCTGCTGCCCGAAGTCCCAGGCACGGGACAGGCTGTGCATTTCAGTCACATAATGGACGGAGGCTACGCAGCCGGATACTATAGCTACAAATGGGCGGAGGTACTCGAAGCCGACGCCTTCAAAGCCTTCAAGGAAAAGGGGGTGTTCTCGCGGGAAATGGCCGGACGCTTCCGCTCCTGCATCCTGTCGAAAGGCGGCACAGAGCCGCCAATGCGGCTCTACGAGCGTTTCCGTGGCAAAAAGCCAACGATAGACGCAATGATGGAGCGCGACGGAATAAGACACGCCAAATAACAGAAGACCATGCTACCTGCCGAAAAAAAACAGCACGAACTCGATGTGCGCTACATGAGGATGGCGAAAATCTGGGCCGAGAACTCATACTGCAAACGCCGCAGGGTGGGCGCGCTCATCGTAAAGGACAAAATGATCATCAGCGACGGCTACAACGGCACGCCCTCCGGGTTCGAAAACGTGTGCGAGGACGAGAACAACGTTACCAAGCCCTATGTGCTACATGCCGAGGCCAACGCCATTACAAAGATTGCCCGCTCGGGAAACAACAGCGACGGAGCCACGCTATACGTTACCACATCGCCGTGCATTGAGTGCGCCAAGCTGATAATACAGGCAGGAATAAGGCGCGTTATCTACGGCGAGAAATACCGCATTGAAGACGGCATCAACCTGCTGAAACGCGCAAACATCGATGTAGAATATGTTGACGCGGACGAACACCGCGCCGGCAACAACGGATAACCACCAACGAATGAACCCAAACCGCTCCTCACGCTTCACACCGCTCATCGTTGCATGCAGCGTAGTGACAGGAATAATAATCGGCAGTTTCTACGCAAACCACTTTTCGGGAAACCGCCTGAGCATAATCAACACGTCGAGCAACAAGCTGAACGACCTGCTCCAGATTATTGACGCGCAATACGTTGACAAGGTTAATATGTCTGACCTTGTTGAGAAATCGCTGCCCAAAATCCTCGCCGAGCTTGACCCCCACTCCACCTACACAAGCGCAAAGGATGTGGAAGAGACCATGCAGGACCTCAAAGGCAGCTTTTCGGGCATCGGCGTGCAGTTCACGATTATCGACGATACCATAAGGGTGATTACCGCCATTAACGGCGGGCCTTCGAAAGCGGCCGGAATTTTGCCGGGCGACTGCATCGTGTCCATAGACGGCAAGCCTTTCGTTGGTGAGGTTGTTACCAACGACGAGGCTGTGCACAGGCTGAAAGGCCCGAAAGGCTCAAAAGTTACGGTGGGCGTAATACGCGCCGGCGAAAAGACCCTGCGCAGCTTCACAATAAGGAGGGACGACATTCCGATAAAGAGCATACAGACGGCGTATATGCTTGACGAAAAGACAGGCTACATAAAGGTTGACCAGTTTGCCGACGCCACATATCCGGAGTTTCTCGTGGCTCTCGCAAAGCTCGGTCAGCAGGGCGCAACGCGTCTCATTCTTGACCTTCGCGGCAACCACGGCGGCTTTGTGCAGCCGGCAATAAGGATGGCATACGAATTCCTGCCGGGAAACCGCATGGTGTTCTACATGCAGGGCCGCCACTCACCGCGAGAGAACTTCATCAGCGACGGGCGGGGCGCACACCAAAGCACGCCGCTCATTGTGCTAATCGACGAGCAGACGGCATCGGCGAGCGAGATTTTCGCCGGCTCGATGCAGGACAACGACCGTGCGCTGATAGTGGGGCGGCGCAGTTTCGGCGAAGGTCTCGTGCAGGAGTCGGTAGAGTTTCGCGACGGCAGCAT
>CAKRMO010000095.1 GCA_934364765.1 uncultured Bacteroidaceae bacterium
AACAAAAAGGCGATAGCCCTGTTTGAGACTGGCACAGACGGCTTTGAGGCGCGCGGCGGAGTGGCAAGCGTGGAAATCACCGGCGGCAAGGATTTCTATCCCACCGTGCACGAGGGCAAACAGGCGATGATGGTTAGGAGCAAGGCTGTGAGCGGGGACACATGGCGCACCATAGGGCGCAAATTCGGCAAACCGCTCAACCTGCAAAAGACGCCGTTCATACAGTTCGGCATTTTCGCCCGCACCGCCCCCGTGCAGGACATCTTCGTGAAGCTGACGCTTAAAAGCGGCAGGGAGAGCTTCGACTGCGTGGCGCACATAATACCCACGCTTTGGCGCACGGTGGCTTTCGACTGCACGGAGTGCAAGTTCCTGAGCAAAGTGGATGGCATGGAAATCGGGCTTTACTCCCCCTCGCCCGATGTGTGGAGCGATTATAGGGAGTTTCTTGTTGACGGAATAGTTGCGGGCGCACCGATTGACCTTGACTTCACCGTTCCGCAAAGCACAGGCGTGTTCAAGGCCACAAACGGAAAAATCTCATACGCCGACGACGCCCTTGTTTACACTTTCAAGAAGCCGGGGGCGGTTTACACCGACGCGCTTTCGGGAAGCATAAACAACATTTTCAGTCCCCCCGCGAGCGAGCGCAACACCATACGCGCCGTGATTGACAACCGCTGCGGGGCGGACAGCATACGCGTGAGCTACACCACCGACAAGGACAGCGTGTTCAGTAACCACTCAAAGGTTTTCGCCATCTCGAAGGACGCGGGCAGGAAGAACTACTTCTTCAATATGTCCGACATTCCCGCAGAGGGCAGCTATGCGGGCATAATGTTCGAGCCGCTCGGCGCGGGAAAGGGAAGCATGACAATCGACCGCATAACCTTTGAGCGCGAAGAGCCGATACAAAAGAAAATAGGGAGAATACTCTCGTGCAAGGCCGACAGCCCGATGATACACATCGTTGCCGACATCGGCGCGGAGGCGGCAAGGGAGTACAGCGAGCTGAACATCTACACCCTGCCGCTGATGCATTTCGGCGACTTCAGAAAAGGCAAAAAAGTTTATTCCACCAAAAAGCTCGCGGCTCAGACCAGAATAGACGACCTGCCGCTGATGCGCGCCGACAAGCCCAAGATGACGCACCTCGCATCGCGTTTCATAGCCACACTGTCAGACGGCAGGGAGGAAGTGCCCGTAGGATCGCCTTTCTATATAGAGAACTGGGAGGACTTCACCGAGAACCCCTATGACTTTCTCGTTACAAACGAAAACTTCAACGTGCTCGACTATGGGGCAAAGGGGGACGGATTCACCGACGACACACGCGCCTTCCAGCTTGCCGTGAACGCAGCAAGCGGGGCGGGAAGCGGAAGGGTCGTGGTGCCGGGGAGCGACGACCCTTACGGACGGCGGTATGTGCTCACAAGCGTGGAACTGAAGCACGACGTGGAGTTCAAGATAGAGAAAGGGGCTGTGCTGTGGCAAAGCGGAGACCGCAGGGACTATGACTACTCGCCGCTCTACGGACACGACATGGTTATCCCCGGCATTCCCTGGACGCACTCGCACTTTGTGAACAAACCGCTGCTGGTTGCCAAAGACCAATACCGCATAAAGATATGCGGAGGTGGCACAATAAGGATGAACGACCCCTACACCAAAGACCCCGACATTGAACACTATGCCGCAAACTGCGAAGACAGGATACACATCGTCCCTGTGGTGTTCAGCGACTGCCACGACATTGTGTTGCAGGATTTCGACATTGTGCGCACAAACTGTTACCACACGAGCTTGGACAACGACTCAAACCTTTTCGTGGGCAACGTGAAGATGTACGACGCCGCCTGCGTGAGCGGCGACGGGCTGGGACTCAGCAGCGGGACGCACAGGGTGAAAATTGAGCGTTGCTTTTTCGAGTCAAACGACGACGGCGTTACGCTCTCGTCCTCCTATCGCGACCCGAGAAACAACGTGTCGCCGTGGAGGGCTTACCACGACCTCAAGCCGCACGGCGCAAGAAACGTTACGGTGGAGCATTCCTATTTCAGCAGCGGGGGAGGTAAGGCGATTGCGATCATACCTTGGGGCTCTACAAACCCGGAGCCGCAAAACCAGATCATAGACAGCGTGAAAGTTACCGACTGCATTCTTGCCGGGGGCTATTCTGTGGGAACCTGGCCCGACAACCCTTTTGACGGCAAGCCTTTCGACAATTCCGAGACCGATGACTTTTCAACCGTGCAGGACTTCCGGATTTTCAACAACGAATACGTCAACGGGTGCAACCTGCTCTGCGTTACGCCCACCAATTTCCGCAACGACTGCGGCATACCTTCAAGCTCCGCCATCCTTAACGGCGGTTTCAAGGACGGACGCTGCTACTGGAGCCGCAGGGGAGACGTGAGAATTACGCGCAGCGGGGCGGAAATAAAGGCAGGGCAGTTCCTTTTCCAAGGGCTCACGCTGAAAAAGGGCAAATACGCCATGACGGTAAACGCATCCGGGAGCGGGGAGATAAAGGCTGTGAACAGCGAAAGCAACGCAACCGTGGCATCGTGCAAGTTTGCCGGCAGCGAAACCCAACAGACTGTCCTCGAATTTACAATAGAAAACGGCGGGGACTATATGCTCGGAGTTGAGGGCGGGAACGCAAAGGTTGTGTCTGCGGAACTTAAAAAGGCAGATTGATAAACAAAAGGGGACAAAGGCAAACTGCAAAAAAACTACGGCTTGCTTTCCCCCTCAACATAATTCTCCATAAAAAGATGTTCGCCGTCAAACACGGCATAAGTGAAAAGCGACATCCACTCGCCTATTACAAGAAGGCGTGAGTCCTGCGACAGGTTCACGTCAATCTCAATATGCCTGTGCCCGAATATGAAATAATTTATTTCCGGGTGGGTTGCCAGATATTCCCTTGCGAACCTTATCAGCGGCTCCCTGTTCACGCCCCGAAATGGCAGCTCCTTGCCGTCAACGCGCTTGAGCCGCGAATGCCTTGCCCACGAAAGCCCGAACTGCATCGCCCAGCGCGGGTGAAGGTTTGAGAAAAGCCGCCGGCACAAACGGCTGTGGAAAACGGCGCGGAGCATCCTGAACTTCCTTTCGCGGCTTCCCAGCCCGTCGCCGTGGGCAAGGAAAAACAGCTTTCCGTATATCTCGACAGTCATCGGCTCGCGGTGGACAATCATGCCGCACTCCCTCTCGAAATAGTCAAGAAGCCAAAGGTCGTGGTTTCCCGCGAAAAAGTGCACCTCCACCCCGCTGTCGGTCAGCTCGCTCACCTTGCCGAGAAAGCGTGTGTAGCCCTTTGGCACAACATATTTGTACTCGTACCAAAAGTCAAACATATCGCCGAGCATATAAACGGCGGCGGCGTGGGGCTTTATGTCGTCAAGAAAGCGCACAAGCCTGCGCTCCTGCGTGCGTCGGTGCGCTGTGGCCCACGAGCCGAGGTGCGCGTCCGAAATGAAATATACGTTCTTCATCCCCCTACATAAATCCAAGGTCAACCTTTGCCTCGTCGCTCATCATCGACTGGTCCCAGACAGGGTCGAACACAAGGTTCACGTTAGCCTGTTTCACCTCCCCTATGCCCTCGAGCTTCTGGCGCACATCCTCCATGATATAGTCGCCCATGGGACAATTCGGGGCTGTAAGCGTCATGTCAACGTCCAACGTCCCGTCGTCCTTCAAGTCTATCTTGTAAACAAGTCCGAGGTCATATATGTTCACCGGGATTTCTGGATCGTACACGGTTTTCAGCACCTCAACAATGCGCTCCTCGGTCTTCAGCTTTTCTTCTTCAGTCATATAATATTGCCTTTGCAAGGCATTTTGCATGTTGTTCTTTCAATGTCAAAAAAGCCCCAGGGCATCAAGCCCTGAGGTGTGTTCCGCCAGCGCGGGATTATTTCTTTCCGAGAGCCTTCTCTATTTCGGGCCTTATAACCTCGTTGCCGGGATAGCCGCCCTCCGTAAGGTTCGAGAAAGCCGTCGAGCCGTCCTTGTTCACGAGCTTGTAGCACGGAATGCCTCGCACGCCCTGCTCCTCGCAAAGCGTCTTCCATTGCGCCTTGGTCAGACGGTAATGGTCGCCGGCTATGTTGGGTATCATCTCGTTCCAAGTCTTTTCGGGGGAAGTCTCGCCCGTGATGTAAACAAACTTCGCGCCTTTCTTCATAAGCTCCGGCTTTATGGAGTCAACCGAAAGCATGGCGTGCCGGCAAGGGCCGCACCACGTAGCCCAAAGGTCAACAAACACCACCTTGCCCTTGTAGTCCTTCTGTATGGTTTCGAGAATTTTGCTAGTAACGGCAAGCGGCAGGGTCTTCACCTTGAAGTTCTTCTTGTCAGCGGCAACCTGCTCGGTGTTGTCCGTTCCGGCAACCGCAGGGGCGTTCTTCCTCGCGCACGACGGCATCACAGCCATCACCGCGCAAGCCGCCAGTAAAAAAGCTTTTTTCATCTTTGCATAAAACTTAGTTCGACATTTCTGCAAACTTACACAAAATATTTGGAATAGCCTCCACAACAAACTCCGGCAAATGATGAACAATAAAACGCCCACACAGACTTCCGTTATGGGCAGGAAATCATAAAAGCCGGGGGTGCCATGTATCCCGCATGACGTATCCGCGCGGCATGGTTGCCGCCAAACAAACCGGAGCAACGCCCCTGTTTGCGTAAAACGCTCGTTTCCAAAAAGATAACCAAATGAGAAGTGTTTGATATAACGGTTTGTCTTTCAGGGGTTTGAGAAAGGCGAAAAAAGGTCTGATGTAGTTTTAATTACATCAGACATAATTTTTTCTACGTCCTATGTAGTTTTTCCTACATCAAATATAATTTTCGGGATGTATGAGAAAAAGCAATTAGTTTCGGTTTTGCGCCAATTGTAGGGTCGTATTGCACACGCCCTGTTACACCACCGCCAAAAACGCATTGCACAAACAAAAACAAGCCGTCGCAGAAATATGGCAAAACTTAGCATCGTGGATAAGATAAGTCTTGCAAAAAGACAATAAAAAACAAAGGAAATTGCATTAATGCAATTTCTCTATTTGCTTTCAGCATTTAGATAGCTGCCAATAGCCGATGCAATAAATTCGCCCAATTTTACGGGTACAGCATTACCTATCATTTGTTCCAAATCGCTTTTCTTCCCATTTAAGACATAATTCTCCGGGAAGGTTTGTATTCTGCTGCGTTCTTTTATCGTTAAAGGTCTGATATCTGCCAAACTTTTTACTGGGTCGTTTGGATGCAGTTTATAACCGGCAGGGATTGGCCGGTTCACACCTCTTATGGTCGGACTAGGTTCGTTTATGCTAAAAATGCCTCTTCTTGCATAGCTTCTTGGATGCCTATAATAATATTGTACATCTATTTGCTCCCCCAAATAG
>CAKRMO010000096.1 GCA_934364765.1 uncultured Bacteroidaceae bacterium
TCCGAGAGCAGCTGCTGCCAGCGCTGGGCCAGCGTCAGGAACTTCTGCCCCGCCTCCGTCAGCGTGATGTGCCGCAGGCCCTTGCTCCGCACGAACAGCGGCGTGCCAACCTCGACGGCATCGCCCTCTTTTACAACCACACGCGGAACGAAACCGATGAAGTCGGGCGGACATACGGCAACCTTGCCAACATCCTTGCGGACATCCGACACACGGTTTTCCGCAACTCCCTCAATGGGGATGTCCAGACCTTTGTGCAGCTTTATAATCTTATTCATAAACAGGATTTATGTTGTCCATACCAATACTTTGCGAAAATAGCAATAAATGCCCACTTTGGCAAAATAAAAACGTGCGTAAGAAAAGGATAAGCAAAAAAAGCTTTCAAAACGCAAACTCCGCATAAGAAAATCTTATGGACGGCTGGCGCGAAAGCCACAGCCGCAACGCATTTGCGCATTTTAAGGCGTGAAAACGCAAGCCACTGAAACACAGAAAAATACACGTTTTTGAAATTGCTTTTATAAGTGTTTGTTTTTCAAAGGTTTGCAAACGTCAAAAAAAGGTCTGATGTAGTTTGGATTATATCAGATATATTTTTTCCTGCATAGGACGTAGTTTTTTTCATGTCCTATGTAGTTTTCGGGGTTCTGGCGGAGATTTCCCTGACCGTATATGCAACGGCATCCGTATGCGGCAAAAACGGTGCGTTGACAGACATTTATTCGTTTTATAAGGCGATAAAATCGAAATATGCAATTTTATTGCTAATTTTGCGAGCAAATAGAATGGAATATGAGCAAGATTTTGAAAATTGAGAACTATAAACCGCAGGTTGGCAGGCTGCAAACCGAGCGCGGAATAAAGATGATAAAGGAGTTTTTCCAGCAAAACCTTTCAACGGCTTTGAACCTGCACCGGGTAACGGGACCGCTGTTTGTGCCGTCGGGCACCGGGATAAACGATGACCTGAACGGTACGGAGCGCGCCGTGAAATTTCCCATCAAGGACCTCGGCGACATGCAGGCCGAAGTGGTGCATTCGCTTGCAAAATGGAAAAGGCTCACTTTGGCGCAATACGGCTTCAAGCCCGGCTATGGCATATACACCGACATGAACGCCATACGCGCCGACGAGGAGCTTGACAACCTCCACTCGCTGTATGTTGACCAGTGGGACTGGGAGAGGGTGATTACGAAGGAAGACCGCACGCTCGAATTTCTGAAGTATATCGTAAGGCAGATATATTCGGCGCTGAAGCGCACGGAATTCATGGTTTTTGAGGCTTACCCCCAAATAAAGCCGCAGTTGCCCGATGACATATTCTTCATACATTCCGAGGATTTGCGCAAAATGTTCCCCGGCAAAACCGCAAAGGAGCGCGAGCAGCTGATAACGCGCGAAAAAGGGGCGGTGTTCATAATAGGCATAGGCTGCCCGCTTGGCGACGGCAAGCCCCACGACTTGCGCGCGCCCGACTATGACGACTATTCCACTGTGGCGGAGAACGGACTGCCGGGGCTTAACGGAGACATCATGGTGTGGGACGACGTGCTGAACGTGGCTCTCGAACTTTCTTCGATGGGAGTGCGCGTTGACAGGAAGGCTTTGCTCCACCAGCTGAAGGAGGCGGGCAAGGAAGACCGCGAGAAACTGTACTTCCACCAACGGCTTTTGGAAGGTTCGCTGCCGCTTAGCATCGGAGGCGGAATAGGACAGTCGCGCCTGTGTATGTATTATCTGAAAAAAGCGCACATCGGGGAGATACAGGCAAGCATCTGGCCGGAGGATATGCGCGAGGAATGCAGAAAAATGAACATCACGCTCCTTTGAGCGTGATGTTTTTTGCAGGCTGTTTTGCATCTGCCCATAGGCTGGCGCGTTGCGCGCCGCAAAAGAGTTTTGTGAAAAATAAAGAACGGGAGTCTGCCATTGGCAAACCCCCGTTTTGGTTTCTTCGGAATGGCTTTTGCTTACTTAGCCTTGTTCACCTTGCCATAGCGGCTCATGAACTTGTCAACACGACCTGCGGTGTCAACCAGCTTGTTCTTGCCGGTGTAGAACGGGTGTGATGTGCTGGAGATTTCAAGCTTGACCAAAGGATAGGTTTCGCCTTCAAACTCTATGGTGTCGTTAGTTTTGCAGGTAGAGCGCGAAAGGAACATATCGCCATTGCTCATATCTTTGAATACCACAGGACGGTAATCTTCGGGATGAATGCCTTTTTTCATTGCTATATACTGATTTTATTTTATTATTCGCCTAAAAAGCGGTGCAAATTTACGGCTTTTATTTTGACAGGCAAAGTTTTAATCGCTGTTTTTGCCGCAGGACGCGCATTTTGTTGGCACTCCCCTGCGGAATTGGCTTCTGCGGCCGCTATATGGAAAATGCGCGTGCGGGTTGTGTTCCCATACGCGCATTTGCAGTTTTCTCGCGGTTTGTCAGAATTCAAACTGCTCTATTTTCATCGTGGCGTATTTCTCGATGTTGCCGACGTAGAGCTTGAACTCCTCCGTTGCCATATGGGCTTTGAGCGCCTCGGCGTTCGTCCATGTTTCGCAAATCATCGCCACGTCCTCGCGGGTCTCGCTTGTGAAAATGTCGTATGCTATGTTTCCGGCATGCTTGAGGGAGGCCTCGGTGAGCTTCTTCGCGTTTTCAATCACGTCGCCTTTGTGGGCTGCATCGTTAATCTTGGCAAAACAGTTTACTCTGATCATGATAATATGTTTTTAAGTTTTGGTGGTGCAATATTAGCAAATTCCCGCAACAGCGCAAAGCCCGGGCCGGATTATTCGTTCCAGAAATCCCACGAGGCTTCGGCTTGCAAATGCAGCATTTCGAGACCGTTTTTTACGGCTGCGCCGCGTTCGCGCCCTTTTCGCAGGAAGAGGGTTTCCTCCGGGTTGTAAACCAAGTCATACAGCAGGTGTTCCGGCGTTAGTGCGGAGTAAGGAATGTTTGGCGCGTTGTTTACGTTCGGGTACATCCCAAGCGGCGTGCAGTTTACTATAAGTTTGCATTCTGCAAGCGTTTCTGGAGTTATGTCCTCGTATGCGAGAATGTTTCCGCGCCTTGTGCGGCTTACGTATTGCGGCTTGATGCCGAGTTGTCGCAATCCGTCGGCTACGGCTTTTGACGCGCCGCCCGTGCCAAGCACCAGGGCTTTTTTGTGCTGCGGTTTAAGTAGCGGGCGCAGCGACTCCGTGAAGCCGATAACGTCGGCGTTATGCCCGGTGAGCCTTACGCCGCTGCCGCCACGCCTCACGCATACAACGTTTACGGCTCCGATGCGCCTGGCAGTTTCATCTATGTCGTCAAGATAGCGCATAATCTGCTGCTTGTAGGGTATGGTTACGTTGAAGCCGCGAAGCGTGGGGTTGTTTTCCAATATGCCCGGAAGCAGGTCTATTGTCTCTATGGCAAAGTTGCGGTAGGCTGCGTCAATGCCTTGTGCCGCGAATTTTTCGGCGAAGTATTTTGCCGAAAAGGAGTGTCCCAGCGGATACCCTATCAAACCGTAAAGTTCTGTCATGGCCTATTGTTTTTCCGCTTCGTAAAGGGTGTTTATGCCCAATATGAAATCGTTGTATTTTGCGTTTTTGAATCCCGCCCGCTCCAGAATCTTTTTCATCTGCGGTCCGTGCGGAAATGCTTTCATCGTGGCGGGAAGATATTTGTATGCGCTGTTGTCGTGGGATATAAGCCTTCCCATAACGGGAAAGACTATCTTAGAATATATTGTGAACAGCTGCTTCATGGGGAATGTGCCTGGAACGGTAAGCTCCACTATGACAAGGCGGCCGCCGGGGCGCAACACGCGGTGCATCTCCCTTAGCCCTTGGTCGAGGTTCTCGAAATTCCTCACGCCATACGCCACGGTAACGGCGTCGAAACTGTTGTCGGGAAACGAAAGCCGCATACAGTCGTCGGCTTTTAGCGTAACGGTGGCTGCCAGCCCCTTTTTCTCGACTTTTTTACGCCCTACGGCTATCATGCCCTCTGATATGTCCACACCTATAAGTTTCCTTGGTTTCAGCATTCGGGCGGTAAGAATGGCGAAGTCGCCCGTGCCTGTCGCCACGTCGAGAATGTCCTGCGGCTTGTATGGCTTCAGCGACTTGATTGCCGCCCTGCGCCATATCTTGTCAACTCCGAACGACAGGGAGTGGTTCAGAAAATCGTATGAATGGGCTATATTGTCGAACATTTCCGCCACCTGGCTTCCTTTCTTGCCTTCGGCGGAATAAGGCTTTATTTTTTCCTGGTCGTACATAATTCTATATGGCTTGCTGTCTGTTTGGGGCGGAAATGCAGTCGCCGGCGATTTCGCCGCTTCCTATGCAGCGGTGGAAGTTTTTGTCGTAAATAACGGCAAACTGCCCCGGCGCGATGCCCTGTATGGGGTGGGATGAAACCACCTTGTAGTCTTCGCCGCTTTTTTGCAGTGTGGCGGGAATTACAATTGGCGTGTGGCGTATCTTGAACGAAATGTCGTATTCGCCGTCTTTTTCAAAAGGGTTGAGGGTTATGAAATGCGGTTCGGCAATGCGGAACTCTTTGCCGTAAGCGTCCGGGGTCTTGAACCCCCGGCTCACGTAAACGATGTTCCTGCGTATGTCCTTTCCCACAACATACCACGGGCCTCCTGCAAGCCCCAGACCTTTGCGCTGGCCTATTGTGTGAAACCAGTAGCCTTTGTGCCGCCCGAGAATGTTGCCTGTCTGGCGGTCTATGACAAGCCCCTCCTTTTCGCCAAGGTAGCGGCGCACGAGCTCGTTGTAGTCAATCTTGCCAAGGAAGCAGATGCCCTGGCTGTCTTTTCTTTTGGCGGATGGTATGTCCTGTTCGGCTGCAATGCGCCGCACATCCTCTTTCATCAGCCTGCCTATGGGGAACATGGCGTGCGAAACCTGCAAGTTGTCGAGCTGTGCCAGAAAGTCGGTCTGGTCTTTCACCGGGTCGGGACTCGTTGTCAGCCATACATTGCCGCTTTCGTCAGTTTCGGTTGAGGCGTAATGCCCGGTGGCGATAAAGTCGTAGTTGTGCCCTATCTTGTCATAAAATGCCCCGAACTTAATCAGCCTGTTGCACATCACGTCGGGATTTGGCGTGAGCCCTTTTCGCAGACGCTCTACGGAATATCCCACAACGTTGTCCCAATATTCGCGGTGGAGGTCTATCTTGTCGAGCTTGCAGCCGTATTTCCTCGCAACAAGGCTTGCCATTTCCCAGTCCTCCTCTTCAGAGCAGTCCCAGTTTTCGGTATCATCGCTGGCT
>CAKRMO010000097.1 GCA_934364765.1 uncultured Bacteroidaceae bacterium
CTGCGAAAGCGGGAGAGTAGGTCGCCGCCAACTTAAATGAGTTCCGTCCTCCGGTCATAATACCGGGGGACGGAACTCATTTTGTTTGTTGTGCCGTGTGCGGCGGGACGCAGCACGTGTGAGGAATGTGGACTGCGCAGGAGAGGCTACATTGCCAGAAGAGTACGGTACGCTGCGCATGGCGACGCGACTTCTTCGCGCCCTTTTGCGCTGTGTTGCTGGAAACCGCCGAGGCTATGGGATGGGGGGTATAAAGACCATGAGCGGCAGTGGTGCGTTTGACGAACTGTCTTGTACACACATGCAACCGCTGCGAGTCATATTGGGTTGAAGTGTTTCCTACAAACGTACACTGTTAGTTGTATATTTTAGACAGCAGTACCCACGACTTAACAGGGACAATTATGAAGCATAGACTTTTTTTGTGCAAACGAACAAGGTTAAATGATGTTAATTACTTGGGGGGGGTAGAAATTCTGTATTTTTGCAGTCGAATATAAAATTATAATTTACTAAACTTAAAAACATGAGAAACTTAAATGTAGTGCTATTGCTGTCAATTTTTACAATGGTAACTGGGGCATTTTCTTCATGTAGCAGTGATGATGACTCGCCGAAATTTAATGATGTAACATTGGTAGCAGGTTCATCCCAGTCTCTAACCTTAGGTAAGGACTTGGAATGGAAATCAGGAAATGACTTGATCGCATCTGTTACTAATGGGGAAATCGTAGCAAAGAGAGTTGGTGAGGTTAGGATCGTAAGTACCAAGGGAACTTTCAAGGTTAATGTTACGCCTCGATACTCATACTTCGATGAGCCGTGTCTAGCTTTTGGTTCTACAATACAAGGTGTAAAAAATGAAATGAAAAGCTATACCTTGAAAAGTGAAGACGATGAAAAATTATTATATAAAGGTGTTGGATATACAAAAGGGATATTATACGTTTTTGAAAATTCTGCTCTTGAATTTTCGTATATTCTCACAAGTGCCTCATACTCTAAGCAGGTTGCAAATTGGACAGGAGAAAGATACGTTCCTCTGACATTTGGAGATGATTATATTGGGATGATTTCTGTTGACAAAACCATAGTGATCATTATAATGCCTATGAATATCGGAAATAGTTGGTATTATGCTATTGGGTATGGCAAGAATGACAAAAATAGCACCGATGTAAAAGCAAGTAGAGCAACTGCTATAATAAAAGATCACATCAAAAAATGCATATTGGATTCAGATGTATTCCTTGAGAAAGGACGCGGAGACCTCGGAAATGGCAAAACTGGCGTTGAAGAACGCCTTTGAATTGGAGGAGGAGGCATGATAGCATTGGTTTTTCTGGAAATTTTCGTTTTCTGCCTGTGGGGGTGGAAAGTGTGGCTGCTCGCCCACGCCCTGATGTTTTTGACTTTCATTTTGATAATCTGGCTTTCGGATAAGATAGAGAATTGGAGGAAAACGAAATGAAAAAAAACGGAGGCAAACAAGAAAAAACTCTGCGAATACTCGGAACTGTAATAGTGTACGCCTCCATTTTAGGAGGGTTTGCATTCGGTGCAGACTGCCGCCACGCCGATGAGGGGGCGGTTGTCATAATAGCCTCTGTCATGGGCGGGGCGTTAGTGTGGGCGTTCACAGGGACGCTCGCAAACATATCAGACAATCTGCGGCGCATTGCGGAAAAAGACAAGGACAACAGCCATGGAGACATTTAAGGCGGCGTTTCTTGCGAAATACCCGAAATGCGGCGTTGTGCTTGACTACTTCCGCGAGGCTACCGACAAGTCCATGGCGTGGGGCAATCTTTCGCGCCTCAACCTGTCCCTGTTCATCACCCACATGGGGGAGACGCTGGCGCAGAACTCCGTAAGGCAGTACTGCGCTAAAATCAAGGCGGTGCTGAACGCATACGCCGATGAGGCTGACCTGCCGAAAGACTGGAAGAAAATCCTGACGGTAAGGGGCGAAACCGTGGTGAACATATGGCTCACGGACGCGGAACTGGAACTGCTCACGGACTATGTGCCGCGAACGCCTGTGGAGAAGTCCGTGCGCGGGCGTTTCCTGCTGGAAAGCTACACGGGCGCGAGATTTTCGGACGCGGAAAGGCTTGATTTGACAAACCTTGACGGCAGAAACATCACCTACATCTCGCAAAAGACGCACACCCGCGCCTCCATGCCGTGCAAGCCGATACTCATGCCAATTCTCGCGGAAAACAGGGATTTGCAGACTGTCAGCACGGTAACGTTCAACGACACGCTGCGGGCGATGTGCCGCCGCGTGGGGATAAACGCCACCGTACACGCATTCCGTGCGGGCGCGGAGATAACGGACGAGAAATGGAAGCTCGTAACCTCGCACATGGGGCGGCGCAGTTTCGCGACAAACCTGTACCTTCGCGGGTGCGACCTGTACAGCATTTCGCGCATGATGGGACACTCCAGCGTGGAAATGACGGCAAAGAGGTACATCTGCTGTCCTATGCGCGAGCTGTCGGACAACATCATGAACTATTTTGAATAACAAATCGGCATAGGAATGGAGACGGAATTTGACAGCGCGGAAATAACGGAGAGGAACGGCGGAAAGGACGAGACCGTACTCATAACACGCACGCAGGAGACACCGTACAGCTGCAACAGGCGGTACGACCTTGACGACCTGAAGGACGGACACGGCTTCCCCGCAAGCCTCGGCGCGGCAAAGGCTTTCCTGCAAAACGGCGTGGAGTTCGACCTGCTGAACTCATACGACATAACAGTAATGCTCGAACCCCACTTCCGGCGGCACGGAATGCGCGGAATTTACCGACGTTTGGCGAAAATCGCGGGGGAAAGCCAAAAATGGCGGCTCGTCAACACGGCGGACTTCCGCAAAACACTCATAGACGACTGGAAACTCGGAGACTTTTTCGGGAAATGACCAAAATACCTAAAAACAAGCAAAAATGGAAATTGTACTATCGGTATTAGGATTTACCGTGTGGCTGACGCTCACGATAATGTTTTTCTGCTGCCTGTACTCAATCAAAGGCAGCATGAAAGAACTTACCAAAATCCTCCGCAGGAGGGAACTCTTCGGCATCACCGACAAGTGGGAGGGGCGGAAAAACGCCGAACCCGTCCTCATTTTCGCGTATGACACCGACACTGACAAGCCCCTGATATGGAAGAAGGGGAAATACACAATGGCGGACGCGATATGGATGCTGGCGAACGACGACAAGGAGTCGCTTCGTGCAGACCCTCCCGAAGACGATGTGCTGGCAGACCTCAAGACAACAATAGCGTACAACATAGAGACGTGCCTGTCAAAAGAGGAGGCAAGCTCGCAGGAGGGCGAGATACCGCCATACGACTTTTGGGGGATGCACGCGCATTACCGCCTTGTGCCGCTGTCGAAAATCACGCTGCCGGAATACGCGAGATACCGCGCCGCGCTTGAGGACGCAAAAGCGCAAATGGCGAAGAACGAGGAGGACGCAAGAATAGCGAACCTGATAAGGAATAAATAGCACTTTGTCCCGAAAAAGCCGGGGGATGCGGATTTTGCCGTGTCCCCCTTTTTTAGTAACTTTGAAGAAATGGAAAAAGAAAACAGGGATTTGTTTTACTCATGGTGTATGTGGCGGGTGATATTCGCCAACGACCTTGTTACCTCCCTCGTCTGCGAGTAGGCGGCGTGGCTTTCGCATACAGCTCGTGAGTACCGCGTGCGGGCTTGCATTCCCAATTGTGTTTCAGACATTTGTTTTACGAGGGACGGCTCAAAGGTAATTAAAGTAGTATTCACATTTCCCGTTGTCTCTTTTTCTCGTTTAGACGAAGCCAAAAATCTTTCCATTTCATTGCGGTCTCATACGAAATGGAGTAATGTTTTGCCCACTTTCTTATCTCTTTTTCTGAAGAATTATTGTAGCACCAAAAACCCCAGATGCAACCAGCTCTTAGTTTGTCATCTTCCTCTTTGGTAACAGTAAACTCATCGTGCATTTTCGAGGTCAATTCTTCTCTTAATCTTTTCTTTAATTTTTCATCCATGCCCCAAAGATAATCATTTCTTACCAATCTTCAAATAAGTATGCAGATATCCCATCTCTGATTTATCCAAAAGGTCAATATAGGCGAACTGTATTATTCCGATAAAAGTAGTACTTTTGTTTTCTGCTAATAGCACAAAAATAATGAACAGGAAATATTACAGGGTAAAGCTGGGCAAAACAGGATGTTATGCTGAGCGATGCAAATCAGATGGGTTTGTTGGAGCTGATATTCTAAGTGAAGAAAATCTCACCAGCAATCTGTGTGAGGATTGGCACGACTTTAATAAACGCTATATTCCAATATGGTTAAACGCACACCCTGACAGCAATAAAATAAGGGCTGGCTTGGCTTGCGGAAACTTATGGGTTTTGTGCAAGAGGGGATTCTTGAAGAGGGACAACAAGTAAAAGGATTGATAATCGGTTTGGAAGCAGACAAACGTTTGAAAAGAGCATTGTCGGTGTGTTCGAATATTGACTTTTACCGCTACCAGATAGATTTCAAATTAATAAAGGATTAAAACGTGGTTTCTGAAAACAATCCACATCAATGCAAAAGATTGCATTGCGGAATGGTCAAAATATTTTTGCTTTCGGTGCTTTTTCTGACAGGCTGTTCGTCGGCGGGCGTCAGGTTGGTTGACGAATACTACGTTTATCCGCCTGACGAATATTCGGAGACGTATTACCTGAAGTGCAAGTTGTCCGGCGACAGCGACCCGGAAATAGACAGCCTGCGGATTGTTTATTGGAATGACACCGTGATAATGGCGGGGCGTGGGAACGGCGAGCTTTCATGGTGGATTATAAAGGCATCGGGACGGACTTTGAAATGCTGCAATGGGGACACCGTTGCAGGACCTTTCACGGAGGAATATGTGCAAAGCCGTATGAAAAACGGAAAAGGCACATACCGCAAACTTGTGCTTGAATAAAATTGCCAATACAAAAAAGCGTATGAGAAGCAAGCAGCAAATTTTCTTTTCAACCAAACTGGATATTATCAAGATGATGTCTGCTGTTGAACGGAATATTCCTATAGAATACGTTCCGTTGGGAGCTTTTGACAGTGAAGCGATAAGAAGAGAGGGCGCAATATCAAAATTCACCAAGCTCGGATATACGGACTACGGTAACTGGATTTCGTTGGATAACAGATATATGGTTCTGCCC
>CAKRMO010000098.1 GCA_934364765.1 uncultured Bacteroidaceae bacterium
AGGAAGACAATAGCCATTGTAGAGAACACCGACTACATACCAATGGCCGAAAGCCTTGACATCGGAACGATAATAAACAAGCAGACCGTAACGGCAAGCCACATATACCAGATGATGCTTAACGCCGACGTTACAAACGTGAAATGTCTCACGGTGTCAAACGCCGACGTGGCTGAGTTTGTCGTGAAAAGAGACTCGAAAGTAACGCGCAAGCCTGTGAAAGACCTCAACCTGCCGGCAAGCATAAACCTCGGCGGGCTCGTGAGGAACGGCAAGGGAATGCTCATAAACGGCAACACCCAAATAAAGGAGGGCGACGAAGTGGTGGTGTTCTGCCTCGGGAACATTCAGAAAATAGAGAAATACTTTATATAATCAAGGAGTGGACGCTAAACTTATCACACGGCTTACGGGAACGCTGCTGCTTATTGAAAGCGTGGCGTTCGCAGTGTGCTTTTCAGTGTCGCTCGCATACGGCGACTCCGACATGACAGCCTTTGCCGTGTCGTTCCTCATAGCCATAACGCTCGGACTGCTGCTGCGCCGCTGGGGAAGCGGGGCAAAGGCGGCGCTGACGCGCTACGACAGTTTTGTGATTGTTACCGTTTCGTGGCTTGCAAGCACCCTTGTAGGAATGCTGCCCTACATTCTAAGCGGAGTGCTGCCAAGCCTCACGGACGCATTCTTTGAAACCATGTCGGGGTTCACAACCACCGGCGCGACAATGATTGACGACATCGACTCCCAGCCCCACGGCATATTGTTCTGGCGTTCCCTGACAAACTGGGTAGGCGGCTTGGGGATTGTGCTCTTCACCCTCGCCATACTGCCGTCAAACGGCACGGGGGAGATAAAGCTCTTCGCCGCCGAGATGACAGGCCCGAACAAAAACAAGCTCCACCCCCGCCTCAAGACAACGCTCCACTGGCTGTGGTCGATATACCTGCTGCTGACCGTGCTTTGCGCCGCAGCCCTCTACCTTGCAGGAATGGGAAAGTTCGACAGCATCTGCCACGCCTTCACCACCACCGCAACCGGCGGGTTCTCCACCCACTCGCAAAGCATTGCATACTTCAACTCGCCAGCAATAGAATATGTCGAGGCGGCGTTCATGTTCCTTTCCGGCGTAAACTTCTCTCTGCTCTACGCGTTGTTCTTCAAGAGAAAGTTCAAGATGTTCGTGCACAACTCCGAGCTAAAGGCATACGCGCTTTCCGTTTTGTGCGCCTCCGCGTTCATTGCCGTGTGCCTTTACCGCTACAGCGGGTACACCGCCCAGGACTCCGTAAGGGAGGCATTGTTCCACGTTGCGTCGATAAGCACAAGCACCGGCTTCATATCCTCGAACTTCATGCAGTGGATACCCCCCACGTGGATTGTGCTCCTCATCCTGATGTTTGTAGGGGCTTGCGCCGGCTCCACAAGCGGAGGCTTCAAGATGATAAGGGTCGTGGCATTCCTGAAGATAACCATAAACGAATTCAAATACATTCTCCACCCAAATGCCGTCATTCCCATACGCATCAACAGGCAGACGATGAACTATTCAATGGAGCACACGCTGATAGCGTTCGCCACGCTCTACATCCTGTCGCTCATCACCGGCATTCTTGCGTTCAGCATTATGGGCGTTCCGCTCATGGACGCCGTGGGGATATCAATGACATCACTCGGAAACTCCGGGCCCGACATAGGGCGCGCATACGGGATGCTCAGCTCGTGGAGCGGCATTCCCATGGCGGCAAAGTGGCTAAGCTCGCTCATGATGCTGATGGGGCGGCTTGAGCTGTTCTCAATAATCATACTCCTTACGCCGAGGTTCTGGAAAGACTATTAAAGAAAATGCTTATGTATCCCAAAACCGAAATACATTCCGACAACGGGCACATAGCCCCGATAAAATTCACCCCCCTCTACAAGCGCAAGCTGTGGGGAGGCGAAAAAATCCTGCCTTTCAAGGGGCTTCCCGCAACCCAAGACCGCATTGGCGAAAGCTGGGAAATTTCCGGCGTCAAGGGCGACGAGACAACCGTGAGCGGAGGACCGTATGACGGGATGCCGGTGTCGGAACTTACAACACTGCTCAAAGGCCGCCTTGTTGGGAAAAGGAACTACGAGGCGTTCGGCAGCGAGTTTCCGATACTCGTAAAGTTCATAGACGCCTCAAAAGACCTCAGCGTGCAAGTACACCCCAACGACGCCATGGCGCAAAGGCACGGCTTTCCAAACGGCAAGACAGAAATGTGGTATGTTGTGTCGACAAACCACAAGGCCCACATTATATGCGGGTTTGAAAAGAGCCTTTCCCCGGAGGAATACAAAAAGGCTGTTGAGGACAACACGCTGCTGGGGATGCTTCAGGACCACGAGGCGCACACGGGCGACTGTTTCTTCATCCCTGCCGGAAGGGTTCACAGCATTGGCAGCGGCACGTTTCTCATTGAGATACAGCAGACGAGCGACCTCACCTACCGCATATACGACTACAACCGCCGCGACGAGAACGGAAAACTGCGCGAGCTGCACACCGACCTCGCGGCAGAGGCGATAAACTTCAAGGTGGAAAGCAACTACCGCACGCAATACGCACCACAGGACGACGCGCCCGTGCAGCTCATAGACAGCAACGTGTTCAAGACAAGGATATACAGCCTTACAAAAGAATACGACGCCGACTATTCCGGCACAGACAGCTTCGTGATTTACGTGGCGTTCGCAGGGAGCGCAACGCTCACCGACGAATGGGGCAACAGCGCAAGCCTGCGCAAAGGCGAAAGCATACTGATACCGGCAGAGACAAACAAAATAAAAATAACCCCGCAGGGGGGGAACTTCAAATTCCTCGAAACATACCTGTAACACCGTACATACAACAAATACATACCCCCAAAAACAACGCTTATGAAAAAGTCTTTGGCACTTACATTTCTTGCCGCTGCGGCAATGGCACTGTCGGCAGCCGGCCTCACCTCGTGCAGAAACTCCGGCGGCCCTCTTGCCACCGACAGCGTGAGCCTGTCCCTCAACTCCGACACGCTCGCCATTGCAAACATAAAGATAGACTACCCTGCCGACGGCGGCAAAACACTGCTTGACTCCGCGCGCGCGTATATATATAATGTGTTGGGCAGCCACTTAATCGACGTTGACGAAAACGGCAAACCCTGCAAGACCGGCATAACATTCAGCGGCGACAAGGAAGACGGCAAGGCCGTTGCCGGGTTCTACGGAAAGGAGCTACAGAAGGAAATCTCCGAAATGCGCAAGGCCGACACCATGCTCCCCTCCACAATCGGCTACATACACGATGTGGAAATCAAGAAAGTGTGCGACACCGAAACGTTCGTAACATTCCTGACAACCGACTACTGCTTCCTTGGCGGGGCGCACGGAAGCGAGACCGTCACGGGCGCGTCCCTGTCGAAAGACGGCGGACACCTCTTGGCCTATCCCGTTGACACAACAAAAACAGCCGAACTCCAGCCGCTGCTGCGCAAGGGGCTGCTCGCCTATTTCTCAAAACAGGACAACAGCATCAACGAGAAAAACCTCACAGACTTCCTTTTCATTGAGCACGACACAATACCCATGCCCTCGGCAAGCCCCTATTTCATGCAAAACGGCATCGTGTTCGTTTACCAGCAATACGAAATCGCCCCATACGCGGCAGGGCAGCCCACATTCACGGTATCCTACAAAGACATCGCCCCCTACCTCACAAAAGAGGCGTTCGCCATTGCCGAGCCGTTCCTGAAAAAATAGCCGCAACAAACATATACAAAACACCGAGCCATGAAACCCGCAAGAATTGCAGCCGCACTTTTGGCGTTCTCACTTTCAGCCGCCGCAATGGCGCAGGACAAGGTGAAAATATCAGTAGTCCCGCCCCAGAACGGCACAATAAGCGTGTCGCCCCAGCTTCCGCCCGACAGCATGGTTGAGCGCGGAAGCAAGCTCACCATACGCGCCGCTGCGGCAAAGGGCTATATGCTCGACGGGATATTCGCCGCCGCAATCGCGCCCTACAAATACTACAACGAATGCTGCGCCCCCGAAAGCCTGCTCGTTGCCGACAAGGGCATGGAGGTTGGCGCGTCGTTCCTGCCCCGGAAAACTTTCTCCAAAATAAGGATAACCAACAACGTGGCCTATGCCCGCCCCGGAAACAAGGTTCTCAAATACGACGTGTTCGCCCCAAGAAAAGCAAAAAAGCTGCCGTGCGTGATAATTGTACACGGAGGCGGCTGGGGCTCGAACACCGAGGACATCATGCGCGGCATGGGCAGGGAGCTTGCCATGACCGGCAAGTATGTGGTGTTCAGCATAGACTACAGGTTCCTCGGCAACGGCGACGGGCCGGGCGTTCCCGTGGATATGTACCAAATCATAGAGGACGTTTACGGAGCAATAGCCCACATCATGGAACACGCCGCAGAGTATGGCGGGGACGCGACAAGGCTGTTCATAACCGGCGACAGCGCGGGCGGACACCTGTCGGCCTCGGCAATAAACTTCGCCGGCTTCATCGGCGACGGCGGTTTCGGGCGCACGCCCGGGGTGTTCGAGTTCAAGCCAACATACATCCCCAAGGGCAAGACAACGGCACAGGTGCGCGAAGAGATGTGCAAGTCGCTGCTCGGGGCCGTGCCCACCTATCCCGTGCTGACCGAAAACGTGTTCAAAATGTTCTACAAGGGCGAAAGCGAAAAATCCCGCCACGTAACGCCGATATACTTCATACCCAAGGCCACGGAGCGCAAAGTGCCGCAGCTCATAATACGCGGCACGCAGGACGGGCTCATAAAGGACGCGGATATGCAGGAATACTGCAAGGCGATGACCGAAGCCGGGCAGGAGGTGGAATACCTGCAAGTGGGCGGAATAGGACACGCGTTCTTCGACTGGCGGCACGACCCGCGCTCGCAGGAGACGTTCAACCGCTACGCCCGACCGCAAATAAAGATTATGACCGACTTTTTCGACGACATACTGTCAAGGAAACGCTGACCCGCGCAGGTTTTGTGGCGGATGCCGCCCCATTTCAACAAGCCGCTGATTTCCAAACGATTGACCGCATTTCAACCTGACTGCATAACTTCCTGTTTCTCACAGGTTTGCAATTGGCGAAAAAAGGTCTGATGTAATTTGAATTATGTCTGATGTAATTTTTCCTACATCGGACATAGTTTTTCCTACGTCAAA
>CAKRMO010000099.1 GCA_934364765.1 uncultured Bacteroidaceae bacterium
TACTACAAACGCGCCGGCGAAATGATACCAAGCAGATTTCTCCCATTATACTACCAAATGAAAGTATGCCAAGAACAAGGCGAACACGTCAGGGCGCGGCAATTCGCACACATCATACTGCACAAGAGAAACAAATTGAAAAAATCCAAGGCCGTGCAGGAAATCATCAAAGAGGCAAGAAACAGCCTGGACGAATAATGCGTCAGGCATTTTCCCCGACGTCCCTTTTCAGAAAATCAAAGCGGTGCTGCCACGAAGCGCACTACCCAGGCATCCCGCCGCACAAATCCGACCAATTTTAAGACCAAGAGGCACAACACCCTGGTTTACAATAGCTTGCCGCGCTTTTGTTTTTCTTGTACAAGTTGTTGTTTTACAGACGTTTGCAAACGGCGAAAAAAGGGTCTGATGTAGTTTGAATTATATCAGACATGATTTTTTCTACGTCGGACATAGTTTTTCCTACATCAAATGTAATTTTCGCGGTGTTTGGGAAAGGACTGGTGATTATGGTTTTGCGCCATTTGCAGGGGCGCATTGCATACGCCCGGTACGCCACCGCATGAACCACACCGCAGACCACCGCCTTTACATTGCAAACCGGCGCAATTTGGGCGTGAGAATACGTCCCGATGAAAGCGCCAGACGTTGACAATTGCGTGTTTGAGGCTTATTCCTGCTGTTGCCCGATGCTGCGTTTTAGGGCTTCGTACAAATTGTCCTGCGGGAGGAGCGAAAGCTTCTTGCGTATGTTCACACGCTGTGTGTTTATGTTGCTCTTGCTTTTGTTGAGCAGCCGGCATATCTCGCCCTGCTTTTTGCCCTGAATGATCAGCGTGCATATTTCACGCTCCGAGGGGGTGAGGCTTGGGAGGGAATGCTTCAGCTTTCTGAACACAGACTTCGACTCGTTGTAGTATGACAGCACGTTAGCCACGATGTTCCTTGTGGTTTCGGGACTCAGCTCGCTGAACAGCCTTTCGGCGATTGCCGGCGAGTAGGCCTTTCTGCCCAGGTGGATATACGCCCTCACCTGCGGCCTTTTCATTCGGAAAAGAAAGAGAAGCTCCTGCTCGTCGCGCCTGAATTTCGCGTTTTCGCTGTTAAGAAGGGCTGAGTTGGCTACAAGCCTTTCGCCGCAAAACGACATAATTACAAAGGAGACGAGTATGAGCAGCAGGAAGTCGCGCAGCGGCCCGCTTTCCATTTGGCACATTGAATAAACGCATACGGCTGATGTCATGCCACCAAGCATAAGGGAGTTCCATTTAAGGTATGACATGGTGGAGTAGAGGCTGTTAAGTGCCAGAAGCACTATGTTTGCGAGGGCAATGTGGTCGGTGAAGTCGGAACCGTCGCTGACAAACACCATTGTCTCGGCCGAAAGGAAAATGTGGGATGTGAGGGTGGTTGCATACAGACAGGCCTTGAGCGGTATCACGCGGCGCACGTAAAGAACGAACAGCACGACGACAGAAGTCAGAAACAGCGCGTTTGTCCTTAAAAACAGCGGGTTGTCAAGCCCGGTGAGGCCCGTGAGGTCAAAAACAAGCCCCACTATAAGAATGGATTCGTAGAAAATAAGTGTCATAAGGCGTTGCCGCCCTATGAACGAAATTTCGCGCAAAAGAAAGTTGCGCAACAGGAAATTGTTATGATGCTTGCTCATTTTCCTTTATTACGGTGAGTGGCTGACGCTTTTTGTCGTTCAGCAGGTTTCAGTATGTGCAAAATTAATAAATAGTTTTGATTTACAGTGCATTTATGAATTAAAAATGCTTTGTTGTATAAATTGTTTTTATCGTTTGAAAACCTTGGGGCAAAAAAGCATAATAGGGAAATGTTGGAATATGACAACACAAAACAGGTTGAGGACAAACATCACAAGGTTTGCTTTGAATAGTTTTGCACCGTGTTTTGAGCGGCAAGGCTAAATAAAGCAGAATTATTGCAATGGAACAAACACATTGGTACAGTCCACAAGATAACTAAACAATGATATTTCTAATGAGAACTGACAAACTGATGAGGAGAGGGAGGCGAATGCTTGCGGCAGCAGCCTTTCTCTTTGCGTTTGCCGAGGCGAACGCGCAAAATGTGTTCGTAACACCACAAACCGGAAAATTGATTGCTGCCAAGACGAGCAGCGAAGAAACAGGCTTCGCAAAAGGATGGAACTCCTTATGGAAGCACAACCAGCTTCCGTTGACGATAACCGTTGCGGATGATGGCGGGCTTACCGGCGCGGGCGAGCTGAAAACCCCCGCAGCCAATCTGAACCTTTCGCAAAATAAGGACGCTTTGGTTTTGTGCGGGGGTGAGGCTAGCGACTCTTATATGGTGATAACATTGCCTAAAGGATATAGGTTCACCGGCTACAACATGACCTTGCAGAACAATATGGACGGCACGGCATTCGGCGGTTTTAGTTTTGTGTCCATGAACAAGGCATTTTATGAAACCAACAGTGCGTATGACAAGAACAGCGCAATGTCGGTTGCCAAAAATGATGCGGGCGCAACTGCCATGACCGGCGGCGACAAGAAGGAATATACCATGGCACGCCAGTCGAAAGGAAAGGACGACATGGGAAACCGCCTGTACTTTCTTCTGTCGCGGTCTGCAAGCGGCTTTTATGCTGTAACGATAAAGTCTTTCGAGGTTTTTTTCACCACAGACGATTTTACGGCAACAATGTCTCCAGGCAGTTTGCAGGGGGCTGTGAGCTTTTGTGAAACACCTTTCCTTATAGACAAGTTCGACTTGGGCGAAATAAAGAAGAACACCAAGGGCGGCAGCACATACTACAGCTACGACTACCAGAATGTGAAGGACGCAACGGCGAACAATGTGCTTTACCAGCAGGATGCGGTGAGCGGCGGCATGGCTGGAGACTTTGCGACGGCAAAGCATATATCGGCGCGGAATGCCGGCGGGCAGCCGTGGTTTGCGCTAAGCGGCGACACATATTACGCCGAGTCTCCCACGTCAGTCAAGCTTTCGGACGGAAAGACCGAGTTGCCGGTGGGCTACCGCATAACAGGCGCGAAACTGAAACTCGCGGGAAAGTCAGAGGCGGGCTTCTGCATCACAATGCAGCAAAGCGGAAAAACTGTGTATTTAGGCACAGACCTCAAATTTTCAAGCAACATTACTGTTTGGGAATGGGAAGGGAAAAAGATAAAGTGCGGAGACAAATATTTGAGCATAAAACGTGATGGTTTTATATTCCAGACTTATAAAATAGAGATTGCAAGCAGTGTGGGCAATGGTATTTCTTTTGAAGTGGCAAACGGAATGCTCCGTGGAGTTTATAATGGTTCTGCATATAATTATGATGGTTATGTAACGATGTCTTCCGATGGCGAATTAACGCTAACAACTTCGAGTACTTCAGCCGCCTCGTATTTGGCGTGGGATGCATACAACCCCAATTACACATTGAAACTGTATGGAACAGACAAGGACAATCCTGTGAAAACAGTATCGATGGACGCTTCGAGTGCGGAGCAGACTGTGGAGGTTGGCAATCTTAACAACGATGCAGTGAAGTTCTCGGTAGAGGGACTTGAGGGCGACGCCAAGGCTTTGGTGCAGGTGGAGCTTACAATGGAATATCTCAATCCTTATATCAGCAGCCTTGATGTTGTGTGCCACGAAGCCAACGGCCAGACCGTGAGGCAGACTTTGAACACGAACAACTTCGAGGTGAGGGGCGGGGAGTTCAAGTTCCATGTCCCGGAGGACGGCGGCAGCAAGTGCACGTTCTCTTTTGAAAACCTGAAGAGCAACTACGCCGACAATACATATTATAATGGCGAGCATAATGGCACGTCGCGCTACAATTTCGTGGAGTCGGAATACTGGACAAGCGGCAAGGGACTGAAACTTTACGAGGGCTACGACCCGAACGCCGCTTACGAGACAAAGGTCTCCACAGTTTTGGCAGGAACTGTCCCGTTCCGTTTCAGCAACATTGACGAACTGGAGAACACCAGCACATCCGAGAAGGCAAGGCAGCTTGAGGAATACCCGTTCTCGCTGGAGGCTTACAGGGCGCAGACAAAGCCCGCCGCCGGGGAATTCAAGCAGTTCGAGCTTGCCGTGGGCGACAAAGGGACGGCTTACTTGTTCGTCGCAGATGAGACGCGCTACAACATAGCCCCCACCACGGCTTCGGAGCACCGCTATTTTGCCTACTACAAAATGGACGTGGAGCTTTTGAAGGGAACATACACCGCCAATACGGATTTGACCAAGATATACGAATCTACTTGCTATGAAGGCGACAAGACCGCCGCGATGTGGGGCGCGAAAATAACCACAGTCGGAGAAACTGGAGAGAATGTGGCAGGAAACCTCACGACTGCGCAAATCAAGGCGCAGCTTGACGGGAAACTCGCCGGTGAGGGCGTTGACTCAAGCCAAATTCTCTATGTTGACTTGAGCGGGCTTAACAGCGTTGTCGAGACAGACGACGTTACGTTTGCAACCCTGCGCGACGGTCTTGCGCCAAACACTTTGGTCTATCTTCCCAAGGGCGTGAATGCCGGCACATACAATTATGCCTCGCAGCTTCAGGACGGTTCGGCGTTCTATGCTTGCGGCAACATAAAGATTGCGGACAAATATCCGTTCTTTGCGCCACACGGAATAACAGTAACCGCAGAGCAGTATGTGGAGTATACTCGCAAGATAACCACTGACAGGAATGGAAAGGTGAGGATTGCCACCGTGATGCTGCCTTTCACCGTGAGCGTGGAGGGCAACGGGCTGCACACAAACGAGGACGGCACTTCGCTGTCGGTGTGGACAATGCAGGAGGACAACTTTATAAGCACCACCTCGCCCGACGGCAGCCCGACAAACTACAGTTCGGACGTGCATTTTGTGGAGTATTCCTCGTTTACGGGCAAAACCGAGGCTGACGCACCGTATATGGTCAAGGTGGAAAACGCTCCCGAGGATGCCGGCTCGTCGTTCACCATTAGGCAGTACGGCTCTAACATCCGGGCAACCGCAACTGGCGGACAATATGGCGGCAACACGTCAACGGGAACGCTTGGCGGAGCTTCGTTCACCTTTACGCCCAAGGCTTCGTATGCTGGCATGAAGCTCGCCAAGGCAGGGAACTTCTTCTATTTCGGACAGGGAATGTTCCTCAACTCGCAGAACATAAATGG
>CAKRMO010000100.1 GCA_934364765.1 uncultured Bacteroidaceae bacterium
GTCGAGCCCCGTGAGCCAGCCGTTTAGCTGTGCGTGGCCGTGAATGGAGAGCCTTCCGCCCGTGTTCTTGTTTTTGTAGGTGAGGTCAAGTTCGCTCATCTGCTTGTCGAACTTGTAGTTGTTCACGTTGCTGTAGAACGAGCCGTTGACGTTGAACGTAACAGGGCGGCCGCCGGTTTTGCCGAACACGTTGGAGTAGCCCACCGTCCCTGTGATGCGGTCGTAGCCCTGGTATTTGCGGCGCGTGTCGGCGTATGACTGCGACCAGTCCACGCCCACGTTCATCGTTCCCTTGCCGAGGCTGAAGCCCTTGCCGGCGTATGCGAGCTTCGAGAACGGGTCGGCCTTGAACTTTGCCTCGAGCGGGCTGCGTCCTGCCTTGGTCTTCACAACCATGACTCCTGAGGTGAGGTTGCCGTATTCAACCGACGGTATGCCGCGTATCACTTCAACCGACTCAATGTTGTCGGCCGAGATTGTGCGCAGGTCCGCGCCGCGCCCGGCTGTGGTCTGGTTGTTGGCGTCATCGGCTGTGGTGCTTGCGTCCTTGCCGTTGCGCGTGGGGGCTATGGCCTGCAGGTTGGCGTCGTTGCTTATGGGTGTGCCGTCGAGTATGATTGCCGTCCCGAGGGCGTTGTTGTCATTGCTGCCTATTTCCCTCACGTTTGCCTGTGCAAGGTTGTTGAGCGTGGGGTTTGACGTGAGCGCGCCCGGCATGAGCTGCAGCATGTCGGCAAGGCTCTTGGGCTGTATGTGGCGCACTGCGTCCTGGTCTATTATCGACTTCGAGCCCATGGCCTGCTGTTTGGCGGTAACGGTTACGCCTTTAAGGCTGAGCGACAGGCGTTCCATTTTCACGTCAAGGCGGTCTTTGCCGTTGCCCTTTATCCTTATTTTGCCGCGCACTTCCTTGCAGCCGAGGCATGAGATGTAGTAGTCGAGCTCGCCCACAGGTACGTTGGCGAACTTGAAGTTCCCTTTCTCGTCTGTCAGTGTGAACAGGGAATTGTTGAGTATCACGGAGGCTACTTCAACAGGCCTGCCCTCTGTGTCAATCACGGTGCCTTCCAGCCTGTGCGAGCGGCCGGTCTGTGCGTTTGCCGGAATGCAGAATAACAGGACTGTGGCGCAAACCAATGTAATTATGCTCTTTATGCCCGAAGCGGTGTTCTTTACTCCCATGTCTGTATGTCTTGTATTTTGTGCAAAGTTAGCAGGTTTTTACATCATGGGTGTAACTATGTGTGGGTATTTTGCGCATGAAAAGGAAAAAACTTCACATATTGCGATGTTTGCCGCAAAATAGCCGTCTTTTTGCAACCAAACTTGATGTTTTTCCGTTGAATGGTACAGGGAAATCCGCTGGTAAGGCGGTTTTGCGTGTATGTGCCTTGCAAAAGGATTAATCGTTGAAAAGCTCCGAATGCGAGCCTAATCGCACAAGGTCAATCTGGTCAGTCTCGGGGTCAAACCAAATCAGAAGGAAGTCGTTTCCTATATGGCATTCCATATAACCGGCATACCCACCTTTAAGTGTGTGCGGATTGTATCCCAACGGTATGGGCTGCTCGTTTTGCAGCAAACCGAGGATATGGAAAAGCTTTGTCAATTTCTTGGGGTTGTTGCGATAACGCTTGTAATCTTTCTTGTATTGGGTGGTGGGCTTCAGCTTCTTCATAACCCCATTGATTTTTCCATAGCCTCAATGGATGAGAGGTCAAGGGCGGCGACACTGCGCAACTTTCCGCTTTCTGCTTCTTGCATGGCGGCGAGAGTGCTGTCGTTAGGCTCGGAATAAGCTATGTCTTGAAGAATGGTTTCCACGTAGTTGTTCAGACTGCGGTTTTGGCGTTTGGCAAGCAGTCTGAGACGTTCGATAAGCTCCACGGATAAGCGAAAACTCTGGTTTTTCTTCTGAATTGTAATATCCATGTTGTTGTTTTTTATCAGTGCAAAGTTAATACGTTTGCGTTATAAAAACAAACTATGCGCGAAATAATATGTTTTTATAGAACACATTGAATTTCAGTAGTTTGGTGCAAAAGTACAATGCTTGCGTAAGCGGTTGTTTTTTAGCACGTTGCAAGGCGCGGAAAAAAGGTCTGATGTAGTTTGAATTATATCAGACATAATTTTTTCTACATAGGACACAGGTTTTCCTATGTCCTATGTAGTTTTTTGCGTTTTCGTGGCGTGGGCCGGAAATGTTGGCGTATGCGTGGAAATTTTGCACTAAAAAAGCAGATGCGGCATTTCCGTGTGGAAGTGCCGCATTGCTGTGTTTGCGGGGAATTGCCTTGCGGTTACAGGTATTCGGGCAGGCGGAACAGCTTGTTGCTGTTGCTTCCCTTTATCAGTATGGTGCAGCCTTTGGGGGTGTCCCTCTTTATTTCGGCTATCACGTCGTCAACGCTGTGGAATGTCCTGAACGGCTGGTTAAGCTTTTCAAAGCATCCGCCTACGAGCCACACTTTCTCGAATGCGTCGTGGGATATTTCGTCAATGAGCTTTTGGTGTTCTTCCACGCTTTCCGCGCCGAGTTCGCCCATTTCGCCGAGAATTACCATTTTGTTTGCGGCGTGCAGCTCGGCGAAGTTTTTCAGCGCGGCGTGCATGCTCGTGGGGTTGGCGTTGTATGCGTCTATTATAAGCGTGTTGCGCTCTGTCTGCTTGAGCTGCGAGCGGTTGTTCGAGGGTGTGTATTCCTCAAGCGCCTTGCAGATGCCGTCTTCGTCAACCCCGAATTTCAGTCCCACGGTTACGGCTGCGAGCAGGTTGGCTATGTTGTAGTCGCCAATCAGCTTTGTGCCCACTTCGTGCCATTCGGTGTCTTTGGCTTTCCATTTGAACGATATGTATGGGTCGCAGCTTGTAACTTCCCCTGTAACGTCGGGGTTTTCTGCGGCTTTGGTGCCGTATTTGTAGGCTTTCAGCCCTTCGGCAACGCGGCAGAGTATCTCGGAGTCGGTGTTGAGGAATATCGCCCCGCCTTTCTTCCGGCGCAGGTAGTCGTACAGCTCGGCCTTTGTGTGCACCACCCCCTCGAACGAGCCGAAGCCTTCGAGGTGGGCGCGCCCCACGTTGGTTATAAGTCCGTAGTCGGGCTGCACGATTGCCGTGAGCTGCGCTATTTCGCCGCGATGGTTCGCGCCGGTCTCTATTACGGCTATTTCGTGTTCCTTTTTCAGGCGGAGCAGAGTCTTGGGCACACCTATGTGGTTGTTGTAGTTTGCCTCGGTGTGCAGCACGTTGTATTTTTTTGCCAGCACCGCCGAGACGAGTTCCTTTGTGGTGGTCTTTCCGTTTGTGCCCGTAATCTGTATTACCGGGATAGCGAGCTTTTCGCGGTGCATCCGCGCAATGTCCTGCATTGCCTGCAGGGCGTTGTCAACCACAATGTATCTCTTGTCGCCCTTGGCCGCAAATTCGCGGCGGTCGATAACCGCGTATGCGCATCCCTCTGCCAGGGCTTTTGAAGCGTAAACGTTTCCGTCGAAGTTTTCCCCGCGCAGTGCGAAGAAAACAGCCCCTTTGGGGCATGAGCGGCTGTCGGTGGTGATTACCGGGTGTTCAAGAAAGATTTTGTACAGTTCTTCGGTTTGCATATTATATATAATGTATATATTGTGGGTTGTTCAGTTGCGTTTTTTCAGCAGTGTTAGCGCTTCCTTTGTCATGTGTTGCTCTATGTCGCGGAACGGTATGGTGAATTTCGGCGCGCCGAGCGAGAGGGGCGCGATTTCGTAGGGCTGGAAAACGAATGTCATGCCGCCCTGCGACAGATAGGGCGCGGTTTCGGGTATGGGGAAATGCTTCAGGAGGTTGCCGCTTGCAGGGTCTGGCTCCGGTTCTGAGGCGAGCAGGCTGCGGAAGTTCTCGTCGCTGACGTTGTTTTCGCCAAGGGTTTTCCTGATGTACGAGCGCACGCCCTCGCGCATGAGGTTGCGGAAGTTTTTCGCGGTTGTGTCCTTAATCATGTTCCATCCGAACGGCATTCCGTCGCTTTTGCGGAATGTTATGCCCGACACCGATGTTATGCAGTGCGCCCCCTGTGCGCATTCTGCAAGCGTGAAGTAGAGGCTGATGTAGTTCTTCCTGTTTCCGTCAATCCTGCAGTCGGCCTTGTAGAGGGAGTGGGGCGCGGAGTCGCTGCCGGCAATGTAGCTGTTGTATCTCGTGTTGCCGTAATAGCTCACCACGCTTGCCACGCTCATTGTGTCGGCTGGGGTTCCCTTTCCGAGTTTCCCCCTGACCCACGCCGCAATGTTCGCGCTGAGTTTCCCCGTTATCGGCGTGGGGTATTCGGCGTGTATGTCCACGGCTATGCAACGCCCGTTTGAGGAGTCGCTGCGGCAGAAGTTTGCCGAATCAACGCAAAGGGTGTCGGGGCGTGTGAACACGCGCCTGTATTTCGAGTTCTTGCACGACGACACAACGCCCATGGCGATTATGACCGCCGTGAGCGCGAAAAATATGTTGCGTGCGCGTGTTGCTTTCATTTTGGCGGGAGTTTAGTCAGTTGCGTCGCGGAAAAAGTCGAGCATCGCCATAATCTCGTCCTTCGACGCGGTGCAGTCAAGCTCGATTTTGCCTATTCCGGAAAGGAGCGTGAAGTTTATGACGCCGCCGGTGTTCTTTTTGTCGTGGCGCATGAGTTCGTAAAGGCGGTCGTAGTCCTTGCAGGTGTATGCAATGCTGCCGTAGTTCTGGCGTATGTATGCAATGGTCTGCTGCATCTGCGCTGACGGGAAGTTTTTCTTTGTCTTGCTTAGGAACAGCTCGCACACCATTCCCCATGCCACGGCATATCCGTGAAGCGCCGGGCGTTGCCTGGCGAGCGCGAAGCTTTCGAGCGCGTGGCCTGCGGTGTGCCCCACGTTCAGGGCCTTGCGTATTCCGTGTTCGTGCGGGTCCTGCCTCACGATGTCCGCCTTTATGTCGATGCTCGCCGCCACCATGTCGTGGAGTTCGGCTATGTCGCAGTCGTTGAAGTTGAAGTTCATCAGCTGCGCCCAGTTCTTCTCGTTGCTTATAAGCCCGTGTTTTATCATTTCGGCGTACCCCGAGAGAAGGTTGTGCGTGTCGAGCGAGTGCAGAAACCCTGTGTCAACAATCACGCGGCGCGGCGCGTTGAACACACCTATTT
>CAKRMO010000101.1 GCA_934364765.1 uncultured Bacteroidaceae bacterium
TCTTCGCCTCGTAGCCGTCAAGGAACAGATTGAGAATGTCTGTCTGGCGTTGGCTCAACGGTACGGAGGATGCCTTTTGCCAAAAGAAGCTCTTGTTAAGAATGGTGCTTACTGCGGTTTCGGCTTCGTCAAGGGCGGCAGACAGCGTGTCTGCATACCACGAAATCCATTCCGTGATGTCGCCATTGCCACGCTGTGTCTTTTCCAGAATGTCGTAGTAATGGTTCTTGTCCTTGTTAATTTGTGAGGAAATGTTGTAGAAACGGAACTCGTTCTTGTCGGCACGGGCCAGCAGCATGTCAGAGAGTATGCGTGCAAGCCGTCCGTTGCCGTCCTCGAAAGGATGAATGCTCACGAACCACAGGTGGGCTATTGCGGAGCGGACAACGGAACTTACGTTTTCCTCTTTGTTGAACCAGCCAAGAAACTTGCCCATTTCCGCCTCCACACGCTCCGGGGCAGGGGCTATGTAATGCACTTTCTCTCTTCCGAACATTCCGGAGACTATGTGTTCCTCGCTGCTGCGGTATCTGCCTGTTTCAACCTGCGAACCCTCGCTGAAACCTGTCGGGAAGAACGCCGCTTGCCATGCGCACAGTTTTTCCTTGGTCAAAGTTTGGCCGTAGTGGCTTACAGCATCAAGCATCACCGCCACAACAGAGTCAACATAATGCGACGGCGCGGTCTGTTTCACGTTTTCAATGCCCAACTTCCTTGCAATGGACGAGCGCACCTCGTCAACATTCATGCGTATGCCCTCTATCTCCGAAGAATGCACAACGTCAAACGTAAGGTTCTCTGCCGTGGCTTTCAGTTTGTTGTCAAAACCGAGCGAGGCGAGCCTGCCGTACAGCAAACCTTGCTTGCGGCTTACTTCTTCGAGTATTGCCGTAAGTTGGGATGCGTCCCATTTGAATGCCGTCCAATTATCCCTCTCGTGTATATACATATTGCGTATATCGGTATTGTGCGACGTAAAATGTGGAATAACGTCGCAGATTTTGCGACAAAGTTAGGCAAATTTCGTCGCAACAGCAAGCGGAAACGCTAATGCGGTGAAAATCCGGGGTGGCTTTGTCGTGGCGGAATGATAAATGGCGTGGGTTATGGATAGGATTTCAATAAAAACAGGGACGTTTGCAGACGCTGCACATTGGGAGTTTTGCCATGTGTCCGCAAACGTCCCGAAAATTATATTTGATGTAGGAAAAACTATGTCCTATGCAGAAAAAATTATGTCTGATATAATCCAGACTACATCAGACCTTTTTTTGCCGCTTGCAAACGTCTGAAAAACAAAACGTTACAAAGGATGTGGTTTGTGTGGGTAATTCTTTGAAATCCAGCGGGTTGCGCTTTTGGGCGGTGTTTGTCATTCCACGTCATACCATTCGTCGTCGTTGCTGTCTTGGCTGCTGTCGTCGGGATAGCTGTTGTCGTCCTGCGGCTCGCTTTCGGCGTTTTCTTCGGCGTTGGAGGGCAGGTCGTCTTCAGACTGGTAGATGTCGGTCTGCTTGTCGAGCTGCAGTTCCGGCTTTATTTTAAGCGGTGCGAATGTCTTGTCGTAGAATTTCAGGTAGTCGGCTATACTGAAGTCCGTACCGAGCTTTTCGAGGTTGCCTTTCGAGATTATTATGAGTTTGGCGTGGGCGAGATGCTGCTGCACCGAGGCCGTGTTGTAGAGCATCTGTGCGTAGGAATGGGCTTCGTCAAAGTTGTTGAAGCCTTTCACGATCATTTCGCCAAGCCCCTCCTGCATTGTCTGCTCCAGCTCGAAGTTGCGCACGGCGAAGTTCGTGAAGTTATACCGCGCCACATCATACAGCAGCTGGTTCTCGTCAACCGAGTCGGCGGGGTAGGCGATAATTACGTTGAAGTCGGTGTTGCGCTCCGCCGACAGCTGGCGCGCAAGCTCTATGGAGTCCATCATGGCTGCGTCGCCCTTGCTTCTGCGTGTCCATAGCGAGCCGATGTCATATATACCGCTTCCCGGCACTCTGCCTTCTTTTACCCCTTTTAGCATCGACTGCGCCAAGGGGGTTATGTCGGCTTTGGGGTATGCCTTGACGAGGGTGTCGAGCTCGTTGCGGAAAGCGTCCCTCCGCCCTTCGGCAAGGTTTGACATCGCGTCGAGGAACATGAACTTGGCGCGGTTTTCGCCATCGGGGAAGCGGGCTTTCGAGAAAGCGGCGTTTTTCATCACGGTTGCGGGATCTCCGGCGCGGAATGCCTCGTAGGTGGCGGCGTAGAGTGAGTCCTCAAGATGCTTGCCGTATTTTGAGTCGTATTCGTAGTTTGGATCTGTAATCAGCTTTGCAAGTTTGTCCTCCGCATACTTTTGTGCGAGCTCGTCCTTGTAGCGTTGCGCCTGTTCGTGGTTGCCCATTTGCGATTCGAGCAGGAACAGCTGGTAAAGCACCTCGTTCATCTTTTCGTATGAGGGGTATTCGGTGTAAACCCTCGTGAGGCTTTTTTCGGCGAGTGCGTAGTTGGCGAGATAATCTTTCTCTATCACGCCGGCGGCATGGAGACTCTCCATTATCTTCTTGTTGCTCGCCTCGATGTCCGCCTCGGTCTTTGGCAGTTGTTCAAGATAGTATTCCCTTGTCAGCTTTTCGTTGTCCTTGTCTCTGGACGAAACCTTTTCCTTTTTGCCGTCCTTTTTCGCTGTGGCGGTGTCGGCGGCGGAATTTGGCGTTTGGGCGGTGGAGTCCTTGGGCTGCGTGTTTCCTTCGCCGTCCTCGGTTTCGCTTTCCCCCATGTCGGTTTGCGCAGTAAGTTCCTTGTTCGACCTTCGCCAGTTGTCGGCAAGCTCGCGTTCGCCCCATTGGCGGGCGAATGCCTGTTTGCCGTTTTCCACTGCCTGCGGGTTGTAGAAGTACCACGCTTTCTTGTCGTCGCCTTTGGTGTTGGTTGATGCAGCAGCGGCCTGGGTGTCGTCCTTTTTTGAGCTGCTGGCGTTTTTCATGCCGGTGTTTCCCTTGTTTCCCGAAAGCGCGGCTTTTTTGCGCTCTTCGCGTATGCGCTTCTTCTCAAGCTCAATCACTTTGTCAAACACCGCGTTCTGCTTGTCTGCCGGCATTTTTGCGAGAGCCTGTATGCTGTCTTGCGCAAACACAGCCGCAGTGTGCGGTTCGAGTTTGTCGATAACCTTGCTCAAAGCCTGGATGCTGTCGTAGTCCTTGCGTTCCTTGCTTATCATGCCCACGGCTTTCCCAAGGCAGCGCCGGCACGAGGTGAAGTCGTTGCGGCTGTAGTAGATCGTGGCGAGTTTCAGCAGCAGAGCACCTTTCTCCACGCCGCTGCGCACGGATTTTGAAACTCCCTGCTCGTATGCCGCCACAGCCTTTGCCGTGTCGTTCGAGGCAAGGTGTATGTTTCCTATTGCGTGGTATATCTGGTCGCAGTATTTTAGGTTTTTTGCTTTCTTGGCCATGCGGTTCAGGCGCGAGAGCATGGCTTTCGACTTTCCTTTCGACACAACTTCGGCCTGAAGCACGCGGGCGTTGAGCTGAACCTCGTAGGGCGGGCTGAGGCTCGCAACTTTCGACAGGGATTTGTAGGCAAGTTTCTTGTCGCCTTTCAGGTTGTATATCTGCCCCAGCAGAAAGTGTATCCTTGCCTTGGCGGGCGACCCTTTTGTGTGCTTGGCCATGCGTTGCAGGTAGGGCAGTGCCTCGTCGTATTTCTGCTGGCGCACGTAAAAGTCGGCGTACGACGCGTCGAGCGTCTTTTTTGCGGAGTGCGGCACGCTATCGCGCCCTATTTTGTTGCGGAAAATGTCTTCCGCGTCATAAAACCAGTTCAGCTCGGAGTAGCACGCGGCGAGCCATGCGCGGCTTTCGGCGAGAACGTCGGGCTCGGCGGCGTAAAGCCTGTTGATGTACGAGAATGTGGATGCCGCCTCGATGAACTCGCCTTTGCGGAATTGCGAAACGCCCATCAGCATCCACGCGTTTTTGAGAAATGGGTTGTATTCCTTTTTCGCGAGGATTTTCTTTTGCTTCGGGGTGCGTCTGCGTGTGCGGTTAATCTTGGGCTTGCGCTTTATGGAATGGTTCTTTATGGCTTTCTCGCATTTTTCTATCGCGGTGTTGAAGTTGCCCTTGCCCAAGTCGGCGGTGCCCTTGTTGCTCACGGCGAAAACGGGCAGCATTTCGGTGAAGTTGTCCTTGTTGCCTTGGTCTTGGGCGAGAACGCCCTGCTTGTAAGCCTCGTGTCCGTTGAAGTAGGTGTTGTAGCGCGCCGTGAACGAATGGTAGAAGCGCGTAACGGGCGTGTTGCTGCTTGTGGTGCACGAACCGAGCATGACCACAAACGCCAAAAACATACATATTATATATATAGTGTACCGCTTCACGGAATTTGTTGAATAAGGACGGTGCGCCGCTTGCGGCTGCGCACAATATATTGTTTAACGGCAAAGCGGTGGGTATTATTGCAGGGACGGAAAATAAAAACGCCAAGGCAGCCGGGCACGGCGACAATGCAGTGGGGCGCTGTGTGTGCGCGATGTGTTTTAATAAGCGAATTCCGTGCAGATAGTCTGGAGATTGAGCCTCCGTGGAGGCGTATTGCATACGCCCTGAATTGCGCGGACTTGCGGTGTTATTGTGAATTATGCTTTGTTTGTGCGTTGCATTTCAAGCGGTGGCATACAGGGCGAATGCCATTCGCCCCTACAAACGGGGCAAAACCAATACTGCCAAAACTAAATGGGACATAGGAAAAACTATGTCCTATGTAGGAAAAATTATGTCTGATATAATTCAAACTACATCAGACCTTTTTTCGCCACTTTCAAACCTCTGAAAAACAGTTCGTTATAAAGAATGGGCGATTTGGGGTTATTTTTTTGGAACTCAATGCGTTGCAGGTTTGGAGATGTTTGCCGTTCCCCTGCTGCAAGACGATGGAGCTGGTGTGTCATGAAAGGGGCTGCTCACATCCTTTCTGGTTTCATCACCCGGACAGGGGGAAGAAACAAAAAGCCGGTGCGCACGTGCGGCGCACCGGCTGTAGGGGTGTATGCCAGACCTTGGTTAATGGTTGGTGATTATTGTCTGGTACTTGAAGTCCCTTACCTTGGCGTCGTCTATTGCGCCGTCGGCAAACCAGCCCTGGTGGTGGTCGGA
>CAKRMO010000102.1 GCA_934364765.1 uncultured Bacteroidaceae bacterium
GTATTCTGTCCCGTGTTCGTCAAGCAGTATCACGTGGTCGCCGGGGCGCAGCAGCTTCATAATGTTCTCCCCCTCCGAAGCCTTGATTTGGGCTTCGGTGAGTTTTGAAGTGTTCTTGAGGTCGGGAATTACGCTTACTTCAAACTGTATGTAGTGTCCTATCCGGCCTATGTAGTCTTCTGTGAGTTTTGCCACGCTTTTGTCGGTGGTTTTTCCCACGAGTATGAGCAGGGTCTTCATTGCTGTTTCGTCTTTGTTATCCGGCAAGTTTGCCATAAAACAAAGAATGCTACCGAAAATCAGTAGCATTCTTTTGTGACGCTGTAGGGATTCAAACCCTAAACCTTCTGATCCGTAGTCAAATGCTCTATTCAGTTGAGCTACAGCGCCAGATGCTTTATTTCTCAAAAGCGATGCAAAATTACGGATAGTTTGCGAAAGCACCAAATGTTTTGTCAGGTTTTTTGCCGCAATGGGCGAAAAAAGTGCCTTTCAGGCTTTTCTTCGTTGTCGTTTGTGCTTTTGGCGGCGAAAATGTTGCTAAAGAGGCAGCAGTTCCTTCTCTTTTTGGGGTTTGTCTTTTTTTTCCTTGTTCTTTTTATTGCCTTTGGAAAAGCCGGATGAAATCTTCCCATTGAATATGTTGAGCCTTATGATGACGTGGAGCATGAAATAGCTGTATGATGCGTCGTTTTCGGTGTCAACACGGCTTTGGGCGTTAATTGTGCGCACAATGTTGCTTCGGTTTCGCAGAATGTCGTAAAGTTTAAGTCTGACGATTAGCGGTGATCCTTTGAAAAAGTTTTGCGAGGCGGTGGCGTTCCAGACAAGCTCGTCGGTGTTCATGTTTTTGTTTGAGTATCCACGCCGGCTTTTCATGCTTAGCGAGTTCTCAACAGTCATTTTCCAAGGCAGTGTCACCCGTGCCGATGCCGAGTAGGAATAGTTGTAGGTGTCCATGTTGGATTGCGGGCGCAGCTTGTTGTCGGTGTGGCGGTAGCGCAGGGATGCGCCTATCTTGGCTTCCAGAAAGTCGTTGTGGTATCTCAGGCTTACGCGCTGGAACACCCCGGAGGTTCGTGTGGTGTTTTTCTGACTGGAAGTGCTTTTGCCGTTGCTTATGTAGCCCACGGAATTGTCGTATGTCCCGGTGGTGGAGCTGTTTAGGCGGAATGCCTTTTTTGCCCCGAACCCGGTTGTGAATGTGAAGTCGGTGCGTGCCGCCCAGTTGCCGTTTATGTTTTTGGGCTGCGTGGTGCGCACGCCCGTTGTCTCATCGTAAAGTATTGCTGTGCTTATGTTGTTGGAACTTTGGTCAATCTGTGCGTTGACCTGCCAGTTTTGCTGCCTTTTGACGATGAACTTGCTGTATTCAAACACGATGCGGTTGTTCCAAGCCGGTTTCAGGTTGCCTCCCGAAAGACGTATGTTGAGCGGGTCGGCGTTGTCGGTGATGGGTATGCGGTTTGTCATTGATGGGTCGGTGTTCCAGCCGCTGTACCTAATCTCCGCTTTTTCGTTCTTGGATAGCCGGTAACGGAACATGGCGGAGGGCCTGAAGCGCAGCAGGCGGCGTGAAAACGTGGTGTCAACGGTGTTGCGGCGGTAGTCGAGCCGTGTGGTGTTATAGCTTATGTCGGTGGAGGCGAACGCCGTTATCTTGCGGCTGTTGTAGTTAAGGCTTTCGTGCCATGTATGTTGGAAGTTGTTGTATGTGGAGTATAGCGAGTTTTGCATATTGAGCACGGATTGCAGGGAGTCTTCTGTTGACGGCAGGTCGCCGAGAGTGTGTTCTCCGTTGCGCCAGCCATTGAGCGAGTCGAGTTCGTAGAGCGAGCGGTCGCTGCGGTTTTTCGAGCGGAGAAAGGAGTAGCTCGTCTGAAAGCGCAGACCTTTTATTATGGGTTCGCTGTAGCTTATGCGTTCGCGGTAACTCCAGTTGTGGGAAGGGGAGAATGTGTATTGGTCTTGGAAGGTGTGGCGTTTGTCTGCCGACCGCTTGTAATAATAAATGTCGGCAATGCGGAAAGACTTGTTTTCCCCGTTCCCGCTTGATATTCCAAAATCAAAACTTATGTTTCTTCCCTTGCTGTTGAGCAGCCTTACCGCCATTCCGCCGATACCGAAACTGTAGTTGCTGCCGTGAGATTTTGAGGAGTTTGAATTGCTGTTGATGGTTGCGCCGTATAGTCCGGGAGTTTGTCCTTCGGGAAAATTGGTGCCGAACACGCTGTCGAGGGGATCTTCGCCATTGGTTATTTCGTAGGGGTCGCTGTTGAACCTTGCCGAGCGTGAACGCGAGAAAGTACGCGAGTTGTTGAACGAAAGGTTGGTGTTGGCGGTTATGGTGGTGAGTGTGTCCGGATGCCACTCCATGCGGAGGTTTCCGCCCAAGCCCGACGATTTGTTTTTGTTGTAGCTGTCGCTGTTTGAGAACTGCGAGGTTTGGGACGCTCCGATGTAGTTTTCCGCGCTACGCCATGTCTGGCTGTGCGAACGGTTGTCGTGCAGTCCGAGATGCCCGCCCATTTCAAAACGCCGGTTCTCTTTGCGTGTCTTGCCGTTGTTTACGTGGAAGTCTGCACCTAACGATTTGTTGTTCGACCTTGCATCGTCATCGTTCATGTTTCCTGTCAAACTAAGCCGCGAGCGGTCGGTCATGCGGTTTGCAAAAATTTTTTGTATGTACCTTCCGTAAGAACCTGCGGCGGCGTCATAGTTGGCAATCCAGGTTTCATTAAGCTCCTTTTTAAGCTCTATGTCCATTACCGTCTGCTCGTTTCCGTCGTCAATGCCAGTCTGCTCGGCATAGTCGCTTTTCTTTTCATAAGTCTTTATGCGGTTAACGAGTTCTACGGGCAGGTTTTTCAGCGCGGAGCGGTTGTTGCCCTTGAAGAAGTCTTTTCCGTTGATTTTGAATTCGGATATTGGCTTGCCGTTGTATGTTATCGTGTTTCCGTCAACATCCACTCCGGGCAGCAACTTTATCAGTTCTTCGAGAGCTTCCCCTTCCGGCACCTTGTATTCTTCGGCACTGAAACTTGTGGTGTCTTCTTTTGTCTCCATGTCGGCACGTGTGCCTATTATAGTGGCGCCTTTCAGGGAAATGGTGTTTAAGGGCAAATAAAGCGTGTCGCTGGCGGACGGCTTGTTGGCGCGGCGCAGCTTGGGTATGTTGGCATAAAGGGTTTTGTATCCAATCATGGAAACACGCAATATATACTCGGAATGGGGAGAAAGCCTGAGCTGTACAACACCGGCAGTGTCAGAAGCAGCACCTTTGACAAATGAACTGTCGGTGGTGAACACAACGGCGTTTGCACCGGGCAGCGCCATTCCGGTTGTGCTGTCAGCAATAACTTTCCTTATGATGCGTTGGGCGTATGCAGATGACGGCATAAAAAATAATGCTGCATAAAACGACAGCATTATAATATATGAGTATGCCAGCCTGTGTCTGCTTAGGCTCATCGGATATTTACCGAAATCAGTCGAAGAAATATTTCGAATCTTTTAAGAAAGGATGGTGCTTGTCTTTTTCCGACAGAATTATCTTGTCGGCTTCCACAGGCCACTTTATGTTCAAATCAGGGTCGTTCCACATAATCGCACCTTCACTCTCTGGGGCGTAAAAGTTGTCGCACTTGTACTGGAACACGGCAATGTCGCTCATTACGGCAAAACCGTGGGCAAAGCCGCGTGGAATGAAAAACTGGCGGTGGTTGTCTTCCGTAAGTTCCACGCCGACATATTTCCCGAAAGTGGGGGAACTTTTGCGCAGGTCAACAGCCACGTCGTAAACCTTTCCACGGACAACTCTCACGAGCTTTGCCTGGGAATGTTCCCCTTTTTGGAAATGAAGCCCGCGCAGCACTCCGTATTGTGAGCGGCTTTCGTTGTCTTGGATGAAATTCACATTTCCCACAAGGGTGTTGAAGTCCCTCTCGTTGTAGCTCTCGAAAAAATATCCGCGTGCATCGTTGAATACTTTCGGTTCTAAAACCAGTACTCCCTCAATGTCTGTCTTTATTGCGTTCATGCTTTATGCGTTGTCCTGTTCCTGTTCTGCTTCGTCCGCGCGGCGCAGCAGGTATTTGCCATATTCGTTTTTGCTCATGGGCTGTGCCACCTTGCGCAGTGTGGTTGCGTCAATCCAGCCGTTGGAAAAGGCTATGTCTTCAAGGCAAGCCACTTTCAGCCCGCCGCGCTTTTCTATAACCTCAATGAATGTGGACGCCTCGGAAAGAGAATCGTGTGTGCCGGTGTCGAGCCAGGCGAAACCGCGCGCAAGCCGCTGCACTTTCAGCCGCCGGGAGTTTAGATACACTTCGTTTACGGTTGTTATTTCAAGTTCGCCGCGTGGCGATGGCTTTATGCTCTTTGCTATTCCAACCACATCGTTAGGGTAAAAATAAAGTCCCACAACAGCGAAGTTTGATTTAGGTTGGGCAGGTTTCTCCTCTATGCTTAGCGCATTCCCGTTTTTGTCAAATTCCACCACACCGTAGCGTTCCGGGTCGTTAACGTGATAACCGAACACGGTGGCGCAGTTTTGGTTGTCCACATAGTCCACGCTTTCGCGCAGCATTCCTGTGAAGCCGCTGCCATAGAATATGTTGTCGCCAAGAACGAGGCAGACATTGTCGTTGCCGATGAATTTCTCACCTATAATGAACGCTTGTGCCAGACCGTCGGGTGAAGGTTGTTCGGCGTACTCAAAATTTACTCCGAAGTCCTCGCCGCTGCCAAGGAGACGTTTGAAGCCGGGCAGGTCGTGCGGGGTGGAGATTATTAGTATGTCCCTGATTCCGGCAAGCATGAGCACCGAGATGGGGTAGTATATCATCGGCTTGTCGAAAATGGGAAGCAGCTGTTTGCTTACACCTTTTGTGATTGGGTAGAGGCGTGTGCCAGAACCCCCGGCGAGAACAATGCCTTTCATTGTGGTATCGTGTAAAGTTGGGTTGGTTATTCTTATTTCTTGAAACGGCTGTAGATTACCGAGATTTTGATGTCTCCGCTGTTTCCGCCCGCAAGTCTTGTGGAAGATAGCGACAGGTCGTTGCGCACCCGCGACAGCACGTTCTGGGTTGTGT
>CAKRMO010000103.1 GCA_934364765.1 uncultured Bacteroidaceae bacterium
CATTTCTCCTCGGCGTATTTGTCTGCGAACTCAATGAACATGTCTATCAGCTTTCCTTTGTCAAATCCGCCCGCAACTCCGCTTACAACGTCGCCAAGCGCCTTTGTCCGGCGTTCGGAAGCGGCTTTTGAGGCGATGCCTTCTTCAGCCTTAATCTCCGCAAGCTTGATTTCGTCTTTGCCGGTGGCTTTGCTCAGGTACAGCTTTCCGTCTTTCTCGCACACAACCGCCATACTTCCGGGATGTCCGAAAGCCACAACGTTCCCCTCTTCGTCATACTCAATCAGAACTCCTTTCGAGTATTCCGACTTTGTGTCGTTCATATAATATAGTGCTGTGCCTTGCGAATAGTTTGCGTGCGCCATGATGAACCTGCCGTTGTAATACATTCCCTCATCCCAGCCGTTGGTTGTGTCTTGAACGGCGTAGTATGTGTTTTTGGCAAAGCGGCTGTCGTCAACGACCGTTCCGCCTTTTTCTGGTTCGGAATTTGAATCGCCGCACGAGGTCAGCGTTCCCAATGCCGCCGCAAACATTACGGCGAGCAGCACGCATAATTTGTAAGTGAAAAGCTTTTTCATGACAAATGGTTTTATTGGTGGTAAATGCATTCGTGAGCGTTGGGCTATGCAAGTTTCATGTCCTCGGGCGAGTGGAAACCGTTGAGGAACACGTTTGCCGCCATGCGCTTCTTGCCCGAGAGCTGAAGTTCCTGAATGTCTATGTAACCGTCTTTCGCGGCAATGTACAGGTGCTTTTTGTTTTCCGACACCACAAACGTACAGGCGGCTTGCGTGGGCTGCTTGTCAACAAGGCGTGCGCCGTATATCTTCATTGTGAATTTCGTGCCTTGGTGTTCCACTTCCGTCCACGCGGTGGGGTGGGGCGCAAGCCCGCGTATGAAGTTGTGTATCTCGGCTGCGCTTTTGTTCCAGTCTATCTTGCAGGTCTCCGTGAATATCTTTGGCGCGGGGCGAAGCTCTCCCTCAGTGCTTATTTCTGATTGCGGTATGCTTTTCACGTTTCCGGCGATAACGGCGTCCACTGTCTTGAGCAGCATTTGCGCCCCCGTTGTCATCAGCCTGTCGTAAAGGTCTCCGGCAGTGTCTTCCGGCCCAATCTCCACGCTTTGCTGCATTGCTATGTTTCCCGTGTCTATGTCGTGGCGCAGGAAGAATGTGGTAACTCCGCTTTTTGTGTCGCCGTTTATAACCGCCCAGTTTATGGGGGCCGCGCCGCGATATTGCGGCAGCAGAGACGCGTGCAGGTTTATTGTGCCGAATTTTGGCATTGCCCAGACAATTTCGGGCAGCATGCGGAACGCCACGACAATCTGCAGGTCAGCGTTTAGCTCACGAAGCTCGTTGACAAAATTGTCGTCTTTCAGTTTCTCCGGCTGCAGGAGCGGCAGGTTTTGCGAAAGGGCGTAGTTCTTCACGGCTGAGGGCACGAGCGTGTTGCGATGCCTGCCCACAGGCTTGTCAACGGCTGTAACCACACCCACAACGTTGTATTCTCCTTCAACAAGGGCTTTGAGCGACTCCACCGCAAATTCGGGAGTCCCCATGAAAACAATGCGCAAATCTTTCTTGTCCATAAAACTGTGTTATAGCGTTATTCTTCGGAGTAGTCCACCATAACCTGACGGTACATGGCGTACAGTTTGGTGCGTGTAACGAAGCCCACATATTCTCCGAGACTGTTGACCACAGGCAGCGTGTCGGCGTGGGTTCTTTCCATGGTGTCCATAACCACGGTAACAGGGTCGTCTATGCTCAGCCTTGCCGGCGGCTCTTCCATGAGCTGTGCGGCGGTGAACTGGTTGTAGAGCTCCTGGCGGAAAAGCACCTTCCTGATTTTGGAAAGGTCTATCACGCCGAGCAGGTGGTTTGAACCGTCGGTAACGGGGAACACGTTCACTTTTTCGCGGGCTATGAGCAGCACGAGTCTGCCGAGCGTCATGTCGGGCGGCACTCGTGTGTCGTGCTTTTCGAGAATAGAGTCGAGGCTCATCAGCGTGAGCGCGGCCTTGTCCTTGTGGTGGGTTACGAGCTGCCCTTTTTTTGCAAGGCGTGTGGCATACACGCTGTTCGGCTCGAAGATTATAATCACAAGGTAAGACACAAGCGACACAATCATCAATGGGGCGAAAAGGAAATACCCGCCTGTTAGTTCGGCAATGAGGAATATGCTCGTTAGCGGGGCGTGCATCACCGCGCTCATTATGCCCGCCATTCCGAGAAGGGCGTAGTTTTTTTCGGGAACATACACGCCGAGGTTGTGCATATTCCAAAATCTTGAGAAAAAGAACCCGCTTATGCAGCCAAGGAAAAGGCAGGGCGCGAAGATGCCGCCGCAGCCGCCGCCTCCGTTGGTGGCGGAAGAGGCAATTGCCTTGCAGATGATTATGAGTCCGAGGTAGAGCAGCAGCTTTTGCGGGTCGCCGTAAAAGAGCGAGTTGTTCATCACGCCTTCCCAGTCTCCCATTCCTTTTCCGTTTAGCAGCAGGGAAATTGTGCCGTAGCCCTCGCCGTAGAGCGGCGGGAACAGGTATATTAGCAAGCTTAGTGTAATTCCGCCAAGGGCCAGCTTGGCGTACATCCCTTTCACCTTGTGGAAAACGTCCTCGCACTTGTTCATCATCCGCGTGAAGTAGAGCGAGATGAAGCCGCAGAAAAGTCCGAGCAGTATTGATGTAGGCACGCGCTCAATGGTAAAGGCGTTTTCAAGGTTGAAGCTGAATTCCGAGCTTGTGCCGGTGAAAATGTACATCGTTACGGTGGCGGTGATGCTTGATACGAGCAACGGGATGAGGGATGCCATCGTGAGGTCAATCATAAGCACCTCAAGCGTGAACAGAACCCCTGCAATTGGGGCTTTGAATATTCCCGCCACCGCGCCGCTTGCGCCTGCGCCGAGCAGCACCATTATGGCTTTGTGGTCAAGCTTGAAAAACTGTCCGAGGTTTGATCCTATTGCGGAGCCTGTAAGCACAATCGGGGATTCCGCGCCCACAGAACCGCCGAAGCCGATTGTGATGCCGCTGGCGATGAGGCTCGACCAGCAGTTGTGCTTTTTCAGATGGCTTTGCCGGCGCGAAATGGCGTAGAGGATGCGTGTAACGCCGTGGCTTATGTTGTCGCGCACGACATATTTAATGAAAAGGGCGGTGAGGAATATTCCCACAACGGGATATACGAGGAAAAGCCAGTTGGCGTTTGTTATGTCAAAACCTGCGGTAAGCAACGACTGAATCCACGCGATGAACCTGCGCAGAAAGTATGCGGCGCAAGCCGTGAATATGCCTATGAGAAAACTCAGTACAAGCACAAACTGCTGTTGCGACAGATGTTTTTCGCGCCAATTGCTTATTGACTGCGGAAGGCTTCTTTGCGTCTGCGCTTGTGTCTGCATTGTTTATCTTATAACTTTTACTTCGCCCGAAACTCCGAGCTTTACTATTGAGGAGGGTGTGTGCGGCGCGTTTTCGTTGCGGCGGCTTGTGCAAACGTAGTCCGCTGCGTTGAGAATTTCGCGGCTTATCCCGGCAAAGGTCTTTGGCGACGGTTCGCCGCTGATGTTTGCCGAAGTTGACACGATGGCTTTTTTGAAACGCCTGCACAATTCGCGGCTGAAAGGCTCTGACGTAATCCTTATGGCTATGCTGCCGTCTTCGGCAATCAGGTTGGGCGCGAGGTTGCGTGCGTTGTCGTATATAATGGTAAGGGGTTTGTCCGCCACTTCTATGAGCTGCCACGCCACATCGGGCACTTCCTTTACGTAGAACTCCACTTTGGCTTCCGAGTCAACGAGGGTTATCAGCGCCTTTGAGTCATCGCGCCGCTTTATTTCGTAAATGCGCCGCACAGCGTCGGCGTTTGTGGCGTCGCACCCAAGTCCCCAGATTGTGTCGGTGGGGTATGCTATAATTCCCCCACGGTTCAACACGTCAATGGCCTGGCGTATGTCGTCGCTGTATGCGCTTGTGTCTGTGCAGTTGCTTTTGCTGTCCATGTGCTGTGCCTTTGCCTAAAATTCCGAAGTGAAATGGAACTTTATGTTCTTGAAATCCTGTTGCGCCATTTGCAGTACGTATGAGCTGTCTGCAAGGAAAACCTCGCGCCCTTCGCGGTCGTGCGCCATATATTGGTATTTGCGTCGGCGGAAATCGTCAAGTTCTTCCTTGTCATCGCTTTCAATCCAGCAGGCCTTGTAGAGCGACACTGGCTCCCAGCGGCATTTTGCGTTGTATTCGTTTTCCAGACGGTATTGTATCACCTCGAATTGCAGCTGTCCCACAGTGCCTATAATCTTGCGTCCGTTGAACTGGCTTATGAAGAGCTGCGCCACGCCTTCGTCCATTAGCTGTTCGATGCCCTTGTTTAGCTGTTTGCTTTTCATTGGGTCGGCGTTCTCTATGTATTTGAACATTTCGGGCGAGAAGCTCGGCAGTCCCTTGAAATGCAGTTGTTCCCCCTCGGTCAGCGTGTCGCCGATTTTGAACACCCCGTTGTCGGGAAGTCCCACTATGTCTCCGGCGTATGCTTCGTCAACGGTGCTCTTTCTTTGCGCCATGAACTGCGCGGGGGATGAGAAGCGCATTGTCTTTCCCTGCCTCACGTGCAGATAGGGCGTGTTTCTGACGAATTTTCCGCTGCATATCTTGCAGAAAGCTATGCACGAGCGGTGGTTGGGGTCGATGTTGGCGGTAATTTTGAATATGAAACCGGTAAACTTTTCTTCATCGGGGTTGACCATACGTTCCTCTGCTTTGGTGGGGCGGGGGTAGGGTGCAATTTTGACAAAGCAGTCAAGCAGTTCCTTAACGCCAAAATTGTTAAGTGCAGATCCGAAGAATACGGGTGCCACGTCAGCATTAAGATAGTCGTCTTGATTGAATGCAGGATATACGCCGTCAACAAGCTCAAGGTCGTCGCGGAGACGCTGTGCATCTTGTTCGCCTACGTGGGTTTCGAGTTCCTTGCTGTTGATGTCTACGGCAATTTTTTCGGTAACTTTCTGTTTGTCGGCAGCAAACAAGTTGAGTTGTTGTTCGTATATGTTGTATACACCTTTGAAACG
>CAKRMO010000104.1 GCA_934364765.1 uncultured Bacteroidaceae bacterium
GCAAGCCGCGCTCAGGTGGACTACGACTACGTCACCGCTCTGGAATACGGCCTGCCCCCCACGGGCGGTCTGGGCTTCGGCGTGGACCGTCTGGTCATGCTGCTGACGGACTCTGCCTCCATCCGGGACGTGCTGCTCTTCCCCACCATGAAGCCCACAGATATGCCCAAGGCAGAGAAGGCGGCGCAGGGCAAGAAGAAGGCGGCAGAGGACAAGGTTGTGAAGGAGGAGCAGCTTGCCTGCCTTTCGCTCCAGGCTGCACAGACCACAGTTACCTTCAACAAGAAGACGGGCTGGGTTGACTATCTCGACATCAACGGCGCACCTGCGTTCAAGAAGGGCTATTCGCTTGTTCCCGAGTTCTGGCGCGCACCGACCGACAACGACTACGGGGCAAACCTCCAGCAGAAGTTCGCCGCCTGGAAAGACCCGAAGATGGAGCTCAAGAAGTTTGAGTGCAAGGAACTCGGCGACGCAAAGCAGGTGGTTGCAGAGTATAATATGCCAACTGTATCGTCGAAACTCGTGATGACCTACACGCTCCGTCCTGACGGACAGCTTGTGGTGAACGAAAAGCTTACGACCGACCCCAACGCAAAGGAGAAGCCCATGATGTTCCGTTTCGGAATGCAGCTCGTAATGCCGCAGGAATTCTCGAAACTCCAGTATTACGGACGCGGGCCGGGCGAAAACTACAGCGACCGCCATTGGGGCGACCGCATAGGGGTTTACAACCAGAACGTGGCAGACCAGTATTGGGGCTATGTGCGCCCGCAGGAAAGCGGCAACCACACCGACATACGCTGGTGGAAGGTGCTTTCGGGTGCCGGCACGGGGCTTGAGTTCTACTCAAACATCCCGATGGAATGCTCTTCGCTCAATTTCCTCACCTCCGACCTTGACGGCGGTCCCGACAAATATGCCCACCAAATGCACAGCGGCGACCTCACTCCGAGGAAGTTCACCGTTGTGAAGATACAGGAAAGGCAGTTTGGCGTAGGCGGCATCGACAGCTGGGGACAGTGGCCCGAACCCGAGGTTCAGATGCCATACGGCGACAGGGAGTTCACTTTCGTAATCAATCCTATTGCAAATACGGGCAAATAACCAAAGCCCCAAACATAACGCGTTGCAGCCTGTGCCCCTTTCGGCGCAGGCTGCATTTGTTTGTGGCAGTCCCCGAATTGGGATGGTTTTTGCCGCAAAACAGGCGAAAATTGGTAAAATGTTGAAAAACAAAGCGTTATCATAAAACAAAAATCTCTTTGTAAGTTCTTGTTTTTCAGAGGCTTGAAAGCGCGAAAAAAAGGTCTGATGTAGTCTGGATTATATCAGACATAATTTTTCCTGCATGGGACATAGTTTTTTCTATGTCCCATGCAGTTTTGCCGTTTTTGCACCGTTGGCTGTTTTCGCCGGCAAACCGTATGGGGCGCATGGCTTTCCAGGAGAAATGCAAGCCGGGTGCGGGCGTGTGGCGGCGTGCGGTTTTTCCGCCTAAGCCGCAAATTCTTAATAACTCTTATTTGTGGCGTTGCCGTTGCGGGCAATTGGGAAAAAGTGATTACTTTTGCAGAAATCAAAAGAGGAACATTCGGATGCAAATCAACAAGGCGTTTATTTTTGCCGTAGTTTCGGCGGTTCTGGCGGGGTTTGCCCTGCAATCGTGCGAGGACGACTACAACTATGGCGAGCGCAAGAAAAAGGAGCGCAAGATAATCAGTTCGTTTATTAAAAAGGGCACCACCATTTTGGCCGATGACGCCAACGACACGCTTGTTCACGTCGCGCCCATAACGGTAATAAGCCAGTCGCAGTTTGAAAGGCAGGATTCCACAACCGATGTGTCGAAAAACGAGTATGTTTGCTTCCCCAACACAGGCGTTTATATGCAGATAGTGCGCAAGGGGGTGGGCGGCAAGCTGGCAAGCGGCGAGACTGCCACCATACTTTGCCGCTTTACGGAGGTGAACCTGCGCGGCGACTCCATACAGGCGTCAAACCGCAACAACTACGCAACGGCTATACCCGATGTGATGACGGTATCGAACACCCTCGGCACTTTCACCGGCTCATTTGTCTCGGGCATTATGCGCGCTTGCTACGGTGCGTCCGTACCTTCGGGCTGGCTCGTGCCGCTCACATACGTGAACATAGGCCGGCAGGAGACCAAGGAGGACAAGATTGCAAAGGTGAGGCTGATTGTGCCCGATTCGCAAGGGCAGAGAAATGCCAGCGAGAACGTTTACGCCTGCTATTACGACATAACCTACCAAAGAGGTTACAGATAAGCGTTTTTCACCGGTGGGCGGCTGCGGGAAAATCAGGTTTGGCGTTGCGGGGACTAATCCTATAACCGATTGGTTCTTGCGCGGGGCTTTGCAGGACGGACGTTTCGAGCTTGCGGCCGTATGCTCGCGCAGCGTTGACAGAGCCAGGGCTTTCGGCGGCAAATACGGCGCGGGTTTGGCTTTTTCGTCTGTAGCCGAAATGGCGGCTGACGACAGCGTGGACGCGGTTTACATTGCCGTTCCCAACAGTCTTCACGCGGAATACTCAATAGCCTGCATGAATGCGGGCAAGCACGTGCTTTGCGAGAAGCCGGCGGCATCGAACGCCGCAGAGTTCAGCCGCATAATCGAGTGTGCCAGAAGGAACAAGGTGGCTTTTATGGAGGCCATGCTGCCCACGGCAAGCCCGAACTTCGGGATTATACGCGACAACCTGCCGCGTATCGGCAAGATACGCCGCTATTTCGGGGCTTACTGCCAGTATTCGTCCCGGTACGGCAAGTTGCGGCGCGGGGACGTGGCAAACGTGTTCAGCACAACCATGTCGGGCGGGGCTACAATGGACATAGGCGTTTATACAATATATCCCATGGTTGCGCTTTTCGGTGTGCCGCAGAGCGTGAGCGCACAGGGAATTCTGCTTCCCACTGGCGTTGACGGACAGGCGGCGGTGAACATGGAGTTTCCAGGCATGAACGCCACAGTGGTGTATTCAAAGATTGCGGACTCCTATCTCCCCTCCGAAATAGAGGGCGAGGACGGAAACCTGCTTATGGACGGAATACACGTGATACACAGCGTAACTTACATACCCCACCGTGCGCCTATGTCGGGGCAAGGGCCGGAGGCGGAAAGGCAGACAGTGGGCATTCCGCCCGAAAAGAGCGATTATTATTACGAGGCGAAAGAATTCATGGACCTTGTGGAAAGGGGAATGGTTGAGTCGGAACTTAACAGCTGGGAAAATTCCCTTGGCACGTTACGCGTAACCGATGAGATACGCCGCCAGCTTGGCGTGGTGTTCCCTGCCGATTCTTTGGCGTAGCCTTTTCAGTCGGGGTTCATAAGGTCGGAGATAATTTCATCGGACACGAAAACGCCGCTTTCGGTAAGTTTCAGGCGTTTTCCGCCTTGCGTGGAAACCAGTTCCATTTTTCCGCAATCTATGTAGGGCTTTGCCGAACGCACAAGATAGTCCGTGGCTTCCGCCCCGAACAGCTGTTCCGCTTTTTCGAGATTAATTCCCTCGCAGGTGCGCAGCCGCGTCATCACCATCTCGTCGTATTTGTTTGCCGTGGTGAGCGTTTCCGTCTCGTGCGGCACATTGGCGCAACTTATGTACTTTTGGATTTCCGGAAGGTTGATGCGGCGGGAAACTCCGTTGAACGAATGCGCCCCCGCACCGAGCCCGAGATATTTTTCGCCTGTCCAATAAGAGGAATTGTGCCTTGCCCGCTTTCCCGGCAGGGCGAAGTTTGAAATTTCGTAGTGTTCGTAGCCCGCGCCCTTTAGCTTTTCAACAAGCATGGCGTACATATTAATATATTGTTCCTCGTCAGCCTCCCCGATATCCCCTTTCTTGAGTTTTGCATACAGCGGCGTGCCTTCCTCAAAGCTCAGCGCGTATGCCGAAATGTGTTCCGGGCGCAGGGCAATCGCCGTTTCCAGATCTTTCTCCCACATTGCGTCTGTTTGTCCCGGCAGGGCGTAAATAAGGTCAATGCTAATGTTCCCGAAGCCGGCGTTGCGCAGAATTTCATAGCTTTCCGCAGCCCCGGCGGCGGAATGGCGGCGGTGTATTTCCCGCAGCAGTTTGTCGCTGAAGCTCTGCACGCCCATGCTGATGCGGTTTACCGGCGTTTTGCGCAATGCGGCGGCATATTCTCCGCTGATGTCGTCGGGGTTTGCCTCCATTGTGATTTCCGCATCGGGGAGTATGCGGAAATTGCGGCGCAGCGCGTCGAAAATTCCGCTCAAATCCTCAATGGAAAGCTGCGAGGGAGTGCCGCCGCCAAGGTAAACGGACGAAACTTCGGGGAAGCCGAAGAAATCCTTGCGCTCCGCAATCTCGCCGCAAAGCCTTTTCACGTAAAGTTTCCTGGTGCCGGCAGCCGGGACTGTGGAGTAGAACGCGCAATAGTCGCACCGCGTCTTGCAGAATGGAATGTGGATGTAAATGCCCGCCATTTGTAGGTCGCTTTTTAAGTAGCGGATGCAAAGATACAAGTTTCAGTGCGTAAGTTTTGGCTTTATTAATTTTGGCGGCGGAAAATCGGAAAAAAACGGCTTCAAAAGTTGTCTGTTTCGAATATTTTTCGCAAATTGCAAGCCGAAACACAGAGCGGTGTGCTTCGCAACCTGAAAAATTAATCCTAAAGATAAACCCTAAAAATAAATGTATCATGAAAGTATATCAAACAAAGGAAATCAAGAACATCAGTTTGTTGGGCAGCGACGGCTCGGGCAAGACCACTCTCACCGAGGCATTGCTTTATGAGAGCGGTCAGATACAGCGGCGTGGGAGAATAACCGCGAAGAATACGGTGAGCGACTACTTCCCTGTGGAGCAGGAATACGGATATTCGGTGTTCTCCACCCCGTTTCATACGGAATGGAACGGCAAAAAGCTGAATTTCATCGACTGTCCGGGTTCTGACGACTTTATCGGGGCTACAGTTACGGCTTTGAGCGTAACCGACACTGCGGTCATAATGATAAACGGCCAGAACGG
>CAKRMO010000105.1 GCA_934364765.1 uncultured Bacteroidaceae bacterium
GGGCTTGAGCTGTGAGGGGTTTGCGGCATCCGGCAGACGCAGCAGCACACCGTCGTGGTATTTCTCCATGCCGAAAAGCCAGATGCCCGCCGTTGAGCGCAGCAGTGCGCCGTAATAGTAGTCGAGCGTGTCGCCCAGCATATAGTAGCACGAATAAAGGCTGCCGTCGCTCTCTATAAGTTTGGCCTTGCTCTCCATTCCCGCCTCCCTGAACCTCTTTGCCACGCCGGCGGTGTGGGCCCTGATTTTGCGGAAAGGCATGTCGGCGGCCACAATCTCCCTCATGCGCCTGCCGAGAGCCTCAACCTCTCCGTCGGTTATCTCCCCATTTTTCATTATGCGGCAGTAATATCCGTTTGAAACAGGCGTGTCAATCCTCACCGACGCTCCGGGAAACAAATCGCCTGCGGCCTTGCACAAGACAAAGAACAGCGAGCGGGTGTAGGTCCTCATGCCGGAGGGCGAGGATATGTCGAGAAACTTCACGTCGCTGTTTGAGAAAAGCACATAGTTAAGGCTTCTCACCGTGTTGTTCACTTCAGCGCAGGCAGGCCCGTGTTCCATTTCCACGCCAAGGGCTTCGTATGCCTCGAAAACCGTGCTGCCGAGCGGCATCTCTATTGTCTCGCCGTTGTTCTTGCACAAAATGCTTATTGTTCGCTCCATGTTGCCTCCTTATTGTTTTCTGAAATTCCCGAAAATGTTGCTGAAGTTGCGCTGCCTTGTGTTGCCGGCGGTGGCGTTCAGTTCGGGATATTGTATTCTTGAATGATAAATTGTCTTAAGGTTTTCGATGAAAACTTCCTTTGTCTTTTCGATGTCGTCGAACGTTATGGGACACTTGCGGAAATAGCCCTCCTTAATCTGGCTGTCGATGATGCGGTTCACAAGTGCGCTTATAGACTCGTCGGAGTATTCCTTCAGCGAGCGCGACGCAGCCTCAACCGAGTCGGCCATCATAAGAATTGCCTGTTCACGCGTTGAAGGGTTCGGTCCGGGATATGTGAAGACCTCCTCATCGGGCTTTTCGTCGGGATGCTCGTTCATCCATGTTATGTAGAAGTATTTCGCCTTGCTGCGTCCGTGGTGCGTGGCTATGAACGCCTTCACCGCCGAGGGCAGGTGGTACTTGTCGGCGAGCTTAAGCCCCTCCGGCACATGGGATATTATAATCCTTGCGCTCCCTTCGGGCGAAAGCTGGTCGTGCGGGTTCACACCGCTCTGGTTCTCGGTGAAAAATGCGGGGTTCTTCAGCTTCCCTATGTCGTGATACATCGCCCCCGTCCTCACGAGCAGCGTCTTTGCGCCTATCTTCGCCGCAGCGTCGGCGGCGAGGTTCGCCACCTGCATGGAGTGGTTGAACGTGCCGGCAGCCTCCTTTGAAAGCCGCCGCAGCAGCGGGTTGTTTATGTTCGACAGCTCGATGAGCGTAACCGATGACACGAAGCCGAACAGCTTTTCCACCACATAAAGCAGCGGATATGAGAACAGCAGGAAAATGCCGCTTATGAACAGATACACGTAAAGCATATTGTCGAACGACCTTATGTCCATTCCCTGCGCAAAGTCGAACGCCATTGCCGTGAGCGCGGACACCACGGTGGCTATGACCGCCGTCTGGAAAAGCTGCGAGCGCTGCTGCAGGTCGTGGAGCGCGTAGATTGCCGCCACGCCCGAGGAGAAGTTCACTATTATAAACTCAAACGGGTCGGCAAGCGCGAGCGAGCTTACGAATATCGTAGAGCCGAGGGTGAGGAACGCCGTGTTGGTGTCGGTGAATATTCTCATGAAGATGCCCGCCATGGCAAAAGGCACTATAAAGGCGAGCGCCCTCGACGTAGTGGGCAGCAGCGAAACCACTATGGGGAAAAGCGCCAGCAGCGACAGCATGAACGAGAACGTGCGTATGTCCTCGAAATAGTTCTTGTGGTAAATCTTCACATACACAAAGAACGCCGTGAACGCCACCGCCACAAGCAGGAACTGCCCGAACATTATGAGCGGCATCCCCTTTGACGGCACGTTTCTCACCTGCGACTCCCTTTCAAGGGACTTCAGTATGTCGTATGTCTTGGCCGTAACAATCTCCCCCCGGTCTATAATCTTCTGCCCCCTCTGCACAAGCCCGTATGTGGGCGATATGGCATCCATCAAATCGCGCTTGGCGGCCGTGGAGCGCTTTTTGTCATAGTTGAGGTTGGCCTCGAGATATTTTGAAAGATCAAGCTGCACCATCTGCTCGTGGGTTACGAGCGACGTGTCGGAATTGAGCAGGTAGCCGTATGCCGTGCGCGTTGAGAAAATCTCGCCGAGCTTGCGGCTCTTGGCCTCCCTGCCGCTCACCACCCTCACCGCGCTGATGCTGCTGTCGTTCATGGCACGCAGCTCCTCGCCGCGCACAACCCCGGCGGAATATATGTCGTGCAGGCGGCTCACAACGAGCTTAACCACCGATGCCGGCGTGTCCTTGAGTTTTCCCGACTTGACATCGTGCAGAAAGTGGCTCACCTGCGTTTTGCCCACCGATGCGTCCTCGCTATAATACGGCTGGAACAGCCTCTCCACGCTGTCGCGCTCTGACGAAAGCGCGGCGTCGCTCTTGTATATCGGGAAATCATAGTCGGCAATCACCTGCTGGTGCGTCCACGGCTTGTTGAGCTTGAAGTCAAAGCCGAACCTCTTCTCGCGCGGCAGCAGATAGGTTACCAGCAGCACGCTGGCGAGTATAAGCCCCACCCTTAAAATCTTGCCCTGCAAGGAAACTTTGTGGTAACTGTCCATTGCGTTCAGGTATTATAATGCTGTTTTACGGAGCTAAGTTACTAAAAAACGCGCAAGCCGCAGCCCCACAATCCGCTCATTTTTTCAGGCATCTTTTCATACACCCCGTTTCCGCATTCCGCCACCGCCAAATTCCCCGTGCCTCAAAAATCCCGCCATAACCGCAAAATTTGCGCAACGCTTTGGTTTTCAGAAGAATGATATCGCATAAGACTTCTTTTGTAACGAGTTGTTTTTAAGATGTTTGTAACGACAGAAAAAAGGTCTGATGTAGTCCGGATTATATCAGACATAATTTTTTCTACATAGGACGTAGTTTTTCCTACATCAAATGTAATTTTCGGAGTGTTGGGGAAAGGACCGTCAATTATGGTTTTGCGATAATTGTAGGGGCGTATGGCATACGCCCTGTATGCCACCGCGTGAACCGCATTGCAAACCACCGCAAATGTATTGCATATCCGCGCAATTCAGGGCGTATGCAATACGCCCTTACATATATACAACACACGATTAATCAACAAATTACCCTCCGCAAAGGCATATTGCATACGCCTTGTACACAACCGCGTGATACGCGGCGCGGACGAATCAGCGCACATCACGCACTATCGGCAGGCGTTTCCACAAAAGGCGCGGCATGAGCCTCCACAGTGTTACGAGCGCGGAATACCGCCAATCTATAACCGCCACGCGGCGTTTGCACTCCACCGCCCTCACTATTGCCGCCGCAACCTTTTCCTTTTTCATGACCATGGGGTAGCCTTTGCCGCCGCCAATAAGGTCGGTAGCCACGAAGCCGGGGCGTATGTCGGTGAACGTTATGCCCAGACGGCGTTGCCACGACAATTGCTCAAGCGCGTCGATGTATGTGTTCTGAAACCTCTTGGTGGCAGAGTATGCCGGCGCCGGTCCGAGCCCCTTTGTCCCCGCTATCGAGGAAACCACGGCTATATGTCCGCCTGTGGCGGAGAAATGGCGGAACACCGCGCCCACACACCGCGCAAAGCCCTCGCCGTTTGTGCGCAGTGTGGCCAGTTCTTTCTCCGGGTCAAGACGTGCGTTCTGCCACCCTATGCCGCTGCAATGCAGATAGACCCGGGCGTTGAGCTCATTGGCAAATGCGGCGAGCCGTTCCCCCGTGTCGGGAGCGTTGACATCAGCTGCCATGGTGAGAATGTTTTGCGGATATTGCGCACGCAGGCTTTCGAGAAGTTCGCCCCTGCGCCCGCAAGCCCCGACTTTCCACCCTTTTCGGGCGAACATTTCAGCCACTTCGCGGCCTATTCCGCTCGTGGCCCCCATTATGAGTATGCTTTTTGCGTTCATTGTTTCGGCAAATATAATGCTTTTCGTAAATTTGCGCAGCATACCATGTTTTTTATCACATAATGAGAATATTTCTTTTGGCGGCAGCCATATCAGCTACAGCCGTTTTTTCGGCCAGCGCGCAGACCGAACCGCTCACCGGGAGGGTAATCGGCACGGAACTTTCCGTTGACTATTCCACAGGCAACCCTTCGACAACCGTAAACACGAAGAGCAATGTGTTCGACGGCGACCTTTCCACCTTTTTCGCCTCCTACGGGCGCAGCTACACATGGGTAGGGCTCGACTTGGGGGAAAAGCACGTAATAACCAAGATTGCCTACGCCCCGCGCAGCGGCAGCGCGGCGAGAATGCAGCTGGGCGTGTTTGAGGGGGCAAATAGCCCCGACTTCACCGACGCCGTGCCGCTCTACATGATAAAGGACGTGCCGGAGGAGGGAAAGCTCACGACCAAATACCCGAGGGTTTCAAAAGGGTTCAGGTATGTGCGCTACGTCGGCCCGAACAACGTGCGCTGCAACGTGGCGGAACTGAAATTCTACGGCAAAAAGGGCGAGGGCAACGACAGCCGCTTCTACTCCGCCACAAACCTGCCGCTCGTCGTGATACACACCGACAGCGCAAAGGAGATAACATCAAAAACAGTATATACGCCCGGGATAATACACGTGATTTCAAACTCGGGATCAAGCATCTTCACCGACAGCCTCGACATTCGCGGCAGGGGCAACGGCTCGTGGGTTTTCCCCAAAAAGCCCTACAAGCTGAAACTCGCCCACAAGGCGCGGCTGCTGGGAATGCCCGCCAAGGCAAAGAAGTGGACGCTAATAAACAACTACGGCGACAAAACGCTGGTGAGAAACCTGCTGGCGTTCAGGATAAGCGAAATGATGGGAATGGACTACAC
>CAKRMO010000106.1 GCA_934364765.1 uncultured Bacteroidaceae bacterium
TACCTGCTGAGGTTTCCCAACATATACCTCTACCACCCCAACCCAATGTACTATGTTGACGGCGTGGAGAAGTGGCAGGGCTACCGCCTGATGATACAAAAGGCGATGAACGGAGAAACAATTTCCGTATGGGGCAATCCCAACAGGGTTCACGACGTTGTATATGTAAAAGACTGCTGCCAGATAATAGAGAAGAGCATCGCAACCGAAACCGCGCCTTGCGGAATGTATAACGTGGGAACAGGCATAGGCACCACATTGGAAGACCAGATAAAGGGCATAGTGGAAGTGTTCACGCCCAAAGGTATGGAAAAGCCGGAAATACTCTACGACCCAAGCAAGCCCGATGCAACGGAATACGTGTTTGACATGTCGAAAACCGAGAAATATCTTGGATACAGAATGAAATACAACTATATGGACTATCTCAGGGATTTCAAAAAGGAAATGGAACTGCAAAGGTTTGAGAAACTCTGGGGCAGGGACAAATATTTAAGCAAAGAGAAATGATAAACTTCAACAAGCCCCACCTCACGGGAAAAGAGGCACACTATATGTATCAGGCTGTTTTCAACTGCAAGCTGTCGGGGAACGGCGATTTCACGAAAAAGTGCCAGTCGTTCTTTGAACAGCGCTACGGCTACAAAAAGGCAATTCTCACCACCTCCGGCTCAGATGCTCTGGAAATGGCGGCAATATTGTGCAACATAAACCCCGGCGACGAGGTAATAGTGCCGTCCTACACTTTTGTGTCTTCCGCGCTCGCCTTTGTCAGGGAACGCGCAAAGATTGTCTTTGCCGACAGTTGCGCCGGCAACCCAAACATCAACCCCGACAAACTGGAGGAGTTAATAACCCCCAAGACAAAGGCTATTGTTGTGGTTCACTACGCCGGTGTAGCCTGCGACATGGACAAGATTATGGACATTGCCCACCGCCACGGCGTTCTTGTAGTGGAGGACAACGCGCAAGGGCTTGACTCCTTCTACAAAGGCCGCCCGCTGGGAAGCATCGGAGACTTGGGCTGCATCAGCTTTCACGAGACAAAAAACATAACGGCCGGAGGTGAAGGGGGACTGCTTGCCGTAAACGACATACAGTATGCGAGAAGAGCGGAGATTATCTGGGAAAAAGGCACAAACCGCGCCGAGTTTTTCAGAGGAATGGTAAACAAATACGGCTGGGTTGACACAGGCTCGTCATTCCTCCCCTCCGAAGTTAACGCCGCCTTTCTGCTGGCCCAGCTCGAAGAACTCGACTCCATACAAAACCGCAGGAAAATGCTGTGGGGCATATACCACGAAGAACTCGCGCCGCTTGCTGCAAAAGGCTATTTCTCGCTGCCCGACATTCCCCAATATGCAACAAACAACGCCCACATGTTCTACATCGTGTGCCGCAACATTGACGAACGGAGCGCACTGATAAGCTTTTTGAAGGACAACGGCATACAGGCGTGCTTCCACTACCTTGCGCTTCACAGGAGCGAATACTACACAACGCACTACACGGAACGCCCGGAACTGCCCAATTGCGACCGCTTTGCCGACTGTCTCGTGAGAATGCCAATGTACTACGAGCTGAAGGAGGACGAAGTGAAGTACATCACAGGCAAAATCAAGGATTTCTATTACGGCAAATGATGAATAGCCTGAACATACTGTTTATTTCGAGTTTTCCGCCCGACCACTCGGCAGGGCTGGCACGCGACTTCATGCGCGCCCTGACGCAGCACGGACACAAGGTGGACTTCCTCACACGCTACGATTTTCCGGGGCAAAAGGAAAACGAGTACAATATATATTCTGAAAGAGTTTCGGACAAAATAAGAAGGTTCTGCCGCAACCACCCCGTGATGCAGAAATTCAGGTTCATGCGCTTCCTGCTGCACAAGGACAAAATCTATCCCGGCAAAAACAGCGGGATAATAATAACCAACCTGCAAGAGGACGTTTCGCCCGTAAGCACAAGCGATTTGCTCGCCAAAATAAACAAGCCCTACGATGCCGTAGTTACGCTTTTCTGGCAGCATATGCTCACCACCGTTACGCTGAAAGCAATATACGACAAGTTGAAATGCCCCATAATAATAAGGAGCGTCGATATGTTCACGTTCACAGGCGGGTGTTTCTATTTCATGGAATGCAGAAACTTCCTAAAAGGCTGCGGATGCTGTCCGGCCCTGGCGAGCAACGACCCCAACGACCAAACCGCAAAAAACTTCCGCACGAAAAAGCAAATGTACGCCTCGATGAACTACGCCATAGGGCTTAACACCTGGATGCAACGCTTTGCCCTGCCAACAGGGCTTTTTGACAAGCGGAGGGTTATCTCCACGTCTGCGGCGGTTGACGAGAACCTTTTCACAAGGATGCCCAAGGCGCAATGCCGCAAAGACCTTGGGATAAGCGGCGACAAGACATTCGTGCTGTTTGCCCGCCACGCCGACCCCGCCGCAAAGGGAAAAGGTTTCGACTACCTCATAAAGGCCGTAAACCATTTTGCCGCCAAACTCAACGAGGAGCAAAGGCGCAAGTGCCTCATCGTGCTGGCGGGAAAAACCGAAGACAAAAACGAGAGCGGTTTCAGCATCGACACGCTATACACCGGAATGCTGTCAAAGCAAGACCTCATAAAGGCGTACAACGCAAGCAACATATTCCTAAGCCCGTCAATCGATGACGCTGGCCCGTCAATGGTGAACCAGTCCATAATGTGCGCCACCCCGGTGGTGTGCTTTGAAATCGGCACGGCAATAGACGTGATAGAAAACGACGTGTCGGGCTATAAAGTCGGCATTAAGGACTACAAGGCCTTTGGCGACGCAATATACACCATATATAATATGCCGGCGGAAGAATACGGCAGACTTTGCGACAGCACGCACAAAATGGCAATGGAGCATGACTCGCTCGAAACTTTCGCGCAAATGATAGAAAGCACCTGGCAGCTTTTGAGCAGGGAAGAAATGAAAGTCTGACGTAAGATGATACAAATTCTCGGTCTGCTACTCCTGGTGTGCATAGCCCTGTCGTTCGTGGAATGCCTGGGCTACAGGTTCAAGTGTGAATGGAAAACCGTTTACATTGTCTTGGGCTGCATACTGATTGCCTACGCAGGTTTCCGCCCCATAGGCTTCGACCACGACTCCACTGTGTATGAGGACGTGTTTTCCTACTACGACAAGCCGAGATACATTCTCATGATTGAGTTCTCCTTCCGCTACATATGCCAATTCATACAGTGGCTTGGCGGAAGCGTGAGGTGGGTTTTCGTCATATATGCCATTGCAGGTGTAACCCTCAAGTTCTGCGCCATCAGGAGGCTTTCGCCGTTTTATTTCCTACCACTTGTAATCTATCTTGGAAACTACTACATCTACCACGACCTTACGCAGATAAGGGGGGGCATCGCCTCCGGAATATTCCTTCTCACCGTGCCAATGCTCGCAAACGGGGAAAAGGCCAAATGCGCCCTGTTGTGGGCGGTGTCGTCATGTTTCCACATTTCCTCGCTGCTGTTCTTCCCAATGCTGTGGCTCAACAACAAGGACCTTACGCGCAAGGGCAAATATCTTTTGGCTTCGCTCGTGCCGATAGGCTACATGATATATTTCACCCACATAAACATCCTTACCTACATTCCCTTTGTTGGCAAGAAAGTGGAAATCTACCAGACACTTGCCGAGAAAGGTTCGGGTTCAGAAATCAACGTGTTCGGCATGGTGTTTCTCGTAAAGATTGCCATATTCCTTTTCACGCTGCTTATGTACGACACCATAAGACCGTCAAACAAATACCTGCCCATTCTGCTCAAGATTATGGGCTGTTCGGTGTTCGTGTTCCTGCTCTTCACCCCGTTGCCGGTGCTTTCGTTCCGAATAAGCGAACTTTACGGAATTGTTGACATTATAATATACTCCAGCCTGTTCTATACCGTAAGGCAGCGCGCCGTGGGCGCGTCAATAGTGGGCATCGTGGGACTCAGCCTGTTTGCAATCAATGTTTTTTACATGAAACTTCTGGAAAATGTGTAAGGGAAAGGAAACTGCAAAGCCGCAAAAAGGCAATACCGCCATTGTTACGGTTACGTACAATCCCGACAAGGACTTCGCAGCAAACCTTATGCAGGCGCGCAACGTGGCAGACCTCGTAATTGTGGTTGACAACGGTTCCGGAAACATCGACTTTATAAAGGAAGCCGCCCTGTCGGCGGGTGCGCAACTCACTGCCCTCGGGCAAAACACGGGAATTGCCGCCGCGCTCAACACAGGCATCAAGGAAGCCCTTGGCGCAGGAAAGGAATGGGTTCTGACGCTCGACGACGATTCTTTCCCCGAAAGCAACATACTGGAAACCTACACCCGAGTGTTGCAGCAGTATCCAGACGCAGGGCTTATAGGCACGGATTTTTCGCAAAACGCGGGCAAACTTCCCGAAGCCGCAGAAAGCACAACTATCATAACATCCGGCACACTGCACAAGGCGGAAATCTTCAGCGCAATCGGCTTCTACACCGAAAAACTTTTCATTGACTGCGTTGACTTCGACTTTGTGATACGCCTGAGGCTAAGCGGCAAATACAAGGCCGTGAAAGTCGGCAAGCCGCTCATAAGACACCACCTTGGAAGTCCCATGAAAAAGTTCGGCATCCTGTCGTCAAACCATTCTCCCAAGCGCAGGTATTTCTGGGCAAGAAACACCGTGTATCTCAACCGCAAATACCTGCTGAAACTCCCGCTGTGGATTCTGAAAAAAGACCTTTACCTGTTTAAGGACACGATAGGGATTATTATAGTGGAGCATAACAGAATGGAAAAACTGAAATGTATAACCAAGGGAATCCGCGACGGTTTCCGGCTGTAAAACCATACACACAAAGCTATGATTTCGGTTTGCATGGCAACATACAACGGCGGACGCTTCATAAGGGAACAGCTTTGCTCCATCCTAAGCC
>CAKRMO010000107.1 GCA_934364765.1 uncultured Bacteroidaceae bacterium
CAGCATGGCCATTGCCGAGGGCTTGTAGCCGTACTGGTCGCTCCAGCCCGAGCCTGTCCATCCCCAGTTGCTGCAGAACCATCCGTTGCCAAGCTCTATTGCCAGGGCGTTTTTGCCTTGCTGCAAAAGATTGCCCACGTCATATGTGTCGTACATTATGCGGTGGCGGCAGTCCGTCCAGCCCGGAGCCATGTAGGCGTCGCCGGCTTTCTTGCCGTTGATGTAGAAGTTGTAGAATCCGCGTGCCGTGGCGTAGAGCCTTGCCTCTTTCACCTTTTTGCCGATGTTCACAACGTTGCGCATCATCGGCGCGTTGATTTCCGAGTTGAAAGTCCACGTGTTCACTTTGCCGTCTCCCTTGGCGTTGTATGTCTTAGGGTCGGAAGCCAGCAGCACGTCCCATTTTGTGTCTGAAACGGTAATGCCGGTGAATTGTGCGTCGAAGCCCTGCTGTTGCGCATAGCCGATGTCGTAGAGATGGGAATCGCTGCGCCCCACGGTGTCGCGCATGCAGTTCACGCCAAAGTTGGCCTTGCCGTCCTTGGTCTTCACCTGCTTTCCGTCAACCTGCAGCGACAGGTTGTAGTCCCCGCCGCCGTGTACGGTCATTCTCACGTGGTGGCTGGCAAGCGCCTGCGAGGTTATTATGTCGGAAATGTCGATGTTCTGATATTCCACGTTCTTTTTGTAAAGCACCGCCCCTGCAATCAGTTTTGCCGGCTTGCGGGTGTCTATCGTTATGTAGCAGTAGCTCTCAGTTCCTCTTGCACCATATATAAAGGTGGAGGGGCCGGGCTTGCCGACATTTTTCACATCGTATTCCAGCACAAAGTCGCTGCGGTAGGGCGAAACCTGCGTGCGCGGGGAGGAAATCCACTGCGCGTTGTCCCACTTTGAGCCGAGCAGGCCTGTCTCAAACTCCGCTATGCCTGAGTTAAGCTCGTTTTTCTTCTCGTCGGTTACTGTTACGCGCCAATAGTAGCGTGTGGCGGGTTTCAGCGGCTCGCCGGCGTATTTCACGCCTACGGAAATTCCTGAATTAACCACGCCGGAGTCGTAAACATATTTGCCGGCATTGATGTTGTCCCACGAGTCGGCAACCACAATCCTGTAGGTTTTCTGTTCCGCGCCATAGCGGTCGCCGGTCATTTTCCAAGCAAATTGCGGCAGTGCCACGTCAATGCCTATGGGCTGCCACATATACTCCGTGGTCAGCTCGGATATTTGGGTGCGGTCTGCCGCAGCGAACCCGCAAATGCAGCATAGCGCGAGCAGCGGCGAGAACAGTTTTCTTTTAATTCCCATTGAGCCTTATTTTTGCGGTGTGTATGTCTTTGTGCCTATGGCCTTGGCAACGGCCTTGCGCATTTCCCAGCGGTTCTTGTAGAGTCCCACGGCCTGTGCCTGTATCATGGCGTTTCCGATTGCCGTGCCCTCCGAAGGCCCTGCAATCACCGGCATTCCTATGGTGTCGGCCGTGAGCTGGCTCATGAACTTGTTCACCGAGCCGCCGCCAATCACATGGAGCTTGTCGATTGTGAACGAAGCCATGCCTTGCAGGGAGGAAATCACATCGCGGTATTTGTTTGCCAGACTGTGGTATATGCACGAAATCATCTGCGCGTCGTTTTCGGGAACTGCCATTCCGCGCTCCTTGCAGCTCTTCTTTATCTCCGCGTCCATGTTTTCGGGGTTTGCAAAGCGCGGGTCGTCGGGGTTGATGTATGAGGGGAAGTCCTTTTCCTGCGTGGCCATTGCCTCAATCTGGGCGTAGTCGTAGTTCCTTCCTTCCTTGCTCCAGCACTTGCGGCTCTGTTCGAGCAGCCACATTCCCGTGATGTTTTTAAGGAAGCGCGTTGTGCCTTCTATTCCGCCCTCGTTGGTGTAGTTCTTCTCGCACGATTCCTCGGTGAGTATCGGTTTTGTTGTCTCTATGCCCATAAGGCTCCATGTGCCGCTGCTAAGGTAGGCGAAATGTTCGTCGCTTGCCGGCACTGCGGCAATGGCGGCTGCCGTGTCGTGTCCCGCAACGGCAATCACGGGCATTGGCTCCACGCCAAGCTCGTCGGCTATTTCGGGGAGCAGCTTGCCAACCTCCGTTCCCGGCTGCACAAGCGGCAGGAGCATCGAGGTGTCGATGCCGAGCTTTTCGAGCAGCGGCTTGTCCCAGTCGCGTGTTGTGGCGTTGAGCATTTGCGAGGTGGAAGCCACCGTGTATTCGGTGAACATTTTCCCGGTGCAGAAATACGACAGCAGGTCGGGGATGAACAGTATCTTGTCGGCGTTCATTCTCGGCGCGAACTTCTCCTCTTTTGCCTCGAAAATCTGGAACACGGAGTTGAAGTTCAAAATCTGTATGCCGGTGTGGGCGTACAGCTCCTTGCGCGGCACAATCTCGTATGTCTTTTCGGGCGTGCCCACGGTATATTGGTCGCGGTATGCGCGGGGCAGGCCGAGCAGGGTGCCGTCCTTTGCAATATACCCGAAGTCGCATCCCCATGTGTCAATGCCTATGGAGTCGAGCTCCACGCCGAGGTCGCGTGCTGCGGCGATTGATTTCTTCAGGTTGTCGAATATGGCGTAAACGTCCCAATAGTATTTGCCGTGTATTCCCATTATGGCATTGGGGAAACGGAAAATCTCCTTCATTTGGAACGAGTTTTCGGTAACGGTGGCGAGCATTCCGCGTCCGCTTGTCGCGCCCACGTCGAATGCCAGAAAGTTAAAGGTCTTCATGTCTATTTGTCTTTAGTTTATTTTGTCAAGTATGCTTGTAAGCCTGCAAAGTTTTTGCAAAGCCAATTCAACCCACAAAGTTAAAATATTCTTGTTTATATCCAATTATTAAAGCTTTAATTATTCAAAAAAAACGACCCGGCCCCGCATTTGGCATTGTTTTCACGCAGTTCCTGCCGTTTTTTCAACGCCCTGCACCGTGGGGGCGGGGCGGGGCGCGTTGCTGCGGCGGCTTGCCCAAGTTTGGCGGCGCAAAAATATTTCAGGTATCCGCCCACGGCGCAAACCGCAGTGCTGAATATGTTTCCGGCTCCCGGCCACTTGATGTAATGTGCTGAACTACAGGAAATCGCCGTATATTTACAGGGAATTTGCAACTGTTTGTGTTCTTGAATGTTGCAGGTGGCGAAAACTACATGGGATATAGAAAAAACTACATCAGACATATTTTTTCCTACGTCCGATGTAGTTTTTGCAGTTTCCGATATGTTTTTTGCCATACGCATATATGCGTTTGCAGCATATATGCGCCGGACTTTTCTTTGGCTCTAAGAACAACGCCGCCCGAAGAACGTCTGCTCTCCGGGCGGCGTGGGTGTTTCTGGTTGCGGGTTATTTCAAATGCTTCAGCCATTCGGCGAGTTCCTCGCACATCAGCTTGTGGTATTTGAAGTCCTTCTTCACGCCATATCCGTGTCCTCCGCTGGGGAATATGTGCATCGAAGCGTCAATGCCGTTTCTTTTCAACGCCTGGTAGTAGCGCACGGAGTTTTCGGGGTGCACCGCGCCGTCGTCATTGCTGAGGAACAGGATTGCAGGGGCTTGTCCGGGCTTCACCTGCAACTCGTTGCTGTATGCCTTGTCCATTTCGGGCGTGGGGTTCGGACCGAGCAGGTTCTTGCGCGAGTCGGCGTGGGTTATTGCAGGGTCCATTGATATTACGGGGTACAGCAGTATCTGGAAGTCGGGGCGTGCGTCTCCCGTGGAGTGGGTTGCTACTGTGGAGCAAAGGTGTCCGCCCGCGCTGTGTCCCATGATGCCCACCTTGCGCGTGTCGATGTTCCACTGCTTTGCGTTGCGGCGCACAATGCGCATGGCCTCGAAGGCGTCGCTTTCGGGCACTTGCGTGAAACCGTTGGGCATGCGGTATGTGAGCACGAACACCGCCACACCCTGCCCGTTGAAGAAGGGCGCCCAGTCCTTGCCCTCGAATTCCGTGGCAAGCCCCCAGTAGCTTCCGCCGGGAAGTATGACCACCGCCCTGCCGTTTGCCTTGTCGGCTGCCGGGAGGTAGGCGAACATCTGCGGCTTGAAGTTGCGCGTTTTGTCGTCAAAAGGTTCGGTTATGTCCATTCCGTTGGTGTTGGGAAGCCCTTGCGGCCAAACGTCAACGGTGAATGTTTTCTGTGCAATGGCGGCTGCGGCGCCGGCAAGCACAAGGAGAAGTGTCCCTAATAGTTTCTTCATGATTTTATGTCAGGCTTGGTTATTGTTTGTTCAGGTCGTCGAGCCATTTGAACAGGTCGGCCATTTCGCCCTCGTGCCACTTGAAGTTGCTGTGGCAGCTGAAGCCGTGGTCGCCCGAACGGTATATGTGCAGCGATGCGGGGATGCCGGCCTTGTGGAGGGCCTGGTAGTAAACCACGCTGTTCTCCACCGGCACAATGCGGTCATCGTCGGTAACGAAGATGATTGCCGGCGACTGTCCGGGCTTCACCTGCTTCTCGAGGCTGAAGTAGTTCTCAATTTCAGGCGAGGGGCTTGTGCCGATTAGGTTGTCGTGGGTGCCCATGTGGGTGAACGTCTTGTCCATGGTTATGACCGGGTACATCAGTATCTGGAAGTTCGGGCGCGCCTCGCCTGTGGCGTGGGTTGCAACCGTTGCGCAAAGGTGTCCGCCCGCGCTGTGTCCCATCACGCCTATCTTGTCGGGCGAGTAGCCCCACTTGGCGGCGTTCCTGCGCAGTATGCGCATGGCTTCCATTGCGTCGCTTCCCGGAACAGCCGACTGTCCGTAGGGCAGACGGTATTTCAATACGGCTACGGCTATTCCGTGGTCAAGGAAGTAGGGAGCCCAGTTGTGTCCCTCGGTGTCGTAGCATACAGTGCCGTAGCCCCCGCCGGGGATGCAGAGCACCGCCTGGCCTGTCGCCTTTGAC
>CAKRMO010000108.1 GCA_934364765.1 uncultured Bacteroidaceae bacterium
CCTTATAGTACTGCTCACCTCCAAAGGCCTGCGCATAGAGCAAGTGGCGGCGGAACTCGCGGAACGCCACCAGCCCGGCTGGCACAAACACTAACCTGTAAAAAAAAAACATATCATGAACAATGCGGAAAATCCCCTCGGCGAGGAAAAAGCCCTTATATCTTATGACGGCGTGGCAATAAGCCACGATGAGCATGAGGTTATAAAAAACGTAACTTTCTCAGTATATCCAAAAGATTTTGTATTCCTGACAGGATGCGTAGGCTCGGGCAAAAGCTCCATTTTGCGCACCATATACAAGGACTTGGACTTCTCGGCGGGAAAAGGAAATGTGCTGGGCTATGACCTTTCAACGATACGCCGCAAGCAAATTCCCGATTTAAGGAAACAGCTTGGGATAATTTTCCAGGACTACAAACTGCTGGGAAACCTCACCGTTTGGAAAAACCTCGCTTTCGTGCTCAAAGCCACAGGAGTCAAGCAAAAAGACGAGATAGACAGGCGCATTGACGACACCCTGAAGCTCGTGGGACTTGAAGGCAAAGAAGACAAATACCCAAACGAACTTTCCGGGGGCGAGCAGCAGCGGGCGGCTATCGCGCGGGCAATAATCAACAACCCCAAGGTTATCCTTGCCGACGAGCCTACGGGAAACCTTGACAAAGCCGCCGCCATGGATATCACGCGACTTTTGGGGAAGATAAGCGAAAACGGGGCTGCCGTTATAATGAGCACCCACAACCATGACCTTGTGAGGACTTTCACAGGGAAAGTGTTCCAATGCAAGGAAGGGGAATTTCACGACATCACAGACGAATACACCAACAACAGCGATTTACAGGAAAACTGATGAAAATAATGAAGTTCGGCGGCACTTCGGTAGGGTCGCCACAAAGAATCAAGAACGTAGCAAGCCTCATCTCGTCGGACGAGAGGAAATTTGTTGTGCTTTCCGCAATGTCGGGAACAACAAACACGCTTGTGGAAATAACCGACTACCTCAACAAGGAGAACCCCCTCGGGGCGAACAACGTGATAAGCCACCTCGAAAACGTTTACCACAAACACGTGGGCGAACTTTACTCCACCAAAGAATACCGCGAGCTTACGGACAAATTCATAACAGAGGAGTTCGCGCATCTTCACAAGCTGACGCAAAAGAAACACGACGAAAACGTTGACAAGGAAATTCTGGCGCAAGGCGAGATTATCAGCACCAACATGATGACGAACTACCTGAAGGAATGCGGCAAAAACGTCGTGCTGCTTCCGGCTCTCGACTTCATGAGCATAAACAAGGACAAGGAGCCTGACGAGCTGCAAATATCCAAACGCCTTTCCGAAATCCTCGAAAAGCATCCGGGATACAATATATACATAACGCAGGGCTTCATCTGCCGCAACGCCGAGGGCAACATCGACAACCTGCAGCGCGGAGGCTCGGACTACACCGCTTCGCTGATTGGCGCGGCAATCAAGGCGGAGGAAATACAAATATGGACCGACATAGACGGAATGCACAACAACGACCCGCGCTTTGTGGAGGGAACAAAACCCGTTGACCAGCTCAACTTTGAGGAGGCGGCGGAACTCGCTTATTTCGGGGCAAAGATACTCCATCCCACCTGCATTCTGCCGGCAAAGTTTGCGGGAATACCCGTAAGGCTTCTCAACACCCTCGACCCATCGGCAAAAGGCACGATTATAAACAACGATATGGAAAGCGGCAAGATTAAGGCCATAGCCGCAAAGGACGGTATCACCGCCATAAGGATAGTTTCGTCGCGAATGCTGCTCGCCTCCGGGTTCATGAGCAAGGTTTTCAACATATTCGACACGTTCAACACGAGCATCGACATGATTACCACATCGGAAGTGGGCGTTTCCATGAGCATAGACAACCCCGCCCATTTGAACGAACTCATCGGGGAACTGAAAAAATACGGGACTGTTGACATCGACCGCGATATGTGCATCATCTGCGTCGTGGGCGATTTGCGCTGGGGAAACGTAGGCTACGAAAGCCTCACTACCGACGCCATGGCCTCCGTGCCGGTAAGGATGATTTCCTACGGCGGCAGTTTCCACAACATTTCCTTCCTCATCCGCTCGTGCGACAAGGCAAAGGCTCTTCGGGAACTGAGCAAGAAGTTGTTTAACGACAAAAAAGCAGACTAACAATGTCAGAAACATTAAAAGGCGTGCCGGATTTCCGCACGCCATATTATTTATACCACAAAGACACGCTAAGAGCCACCCTCGAATCGCTGAAGCGGGCTGTTGAAAACGACGGCAACTTTGTTGTTCATTATGCCGTAAAGGCTAACGACAACCCCGATGTCATGAAATTCATCAGCTCCTGCAATCTCGGCGCGGACTGCGTGAGCGGCGGGGAAATCGAAAAAGCCGTAAGCTGCGGCTTCAGTCCCGAAAATATCGTGTTTGCCGGCGTGGGGAAAAGAGACGACGAGATTGAAACCGCCATCAAAAACAACATCTTCAGCCTGAATGTCGAGAGTTTGCAGGAGATAGAGGTTATAAACGAAATAGCCCTGAAAATGAACGCCGTCGCGCCTGTTGCAATACGCGTAAACCCCAATGTCGATGCCCACACCCACGAAAAGATAACAACGGGAACAGAGGAAAACAAGTTCGGCATCGCCCTCGGGGACGTAATGCCCACAGTAAGAAAAATTCTTGCCATGAAAGGCTTGAAATTTCGCGGACTGCAATTCCACATAGGCTCGCAAATCACAGAATACACCTGTTTTGAGAAACTTTGCGACGTTGCCAACAAGCTCGTCAGCGAACTCGAAGCGCAAGGCATCGGATGCGAAATGACAGACGTGGGCGGCGGTCTGGGAATAGACTACGAAAATCCCACGGAAAACCCCATTCCCGATTTCCAAGGCTATTTCGCCACATTCCGCAAATGCCTTAAATTGCCCGCAGGCACAAAAGTGCACTTTGAGCTCGGACGCTCGATTGTGGCGCAATGCGGGGATTTGATAACCAAGGTGCTTTACACCAAGCACACAGCCCACAAGAAATTCGCCATTGTCGATGCCGGTTTCACCGACCTGATACGCCCTGCCCTATACGGAGCTTACCACGACATTGAGAACATCTCGAACAATTCCGTGGAGAAAGAGGCATACGACATCGTAGGCCCGATATGCGAAAGCAGCGACGTGTTTGCCAAAGACCGCGCCATTTCACCCGCCAAGCGCGGCGATTTTCTCGCCATACATTCCGCAGGGGCGTATGGCGAAGTTATGGCCTCAACATACAATTCACGCCCGCTCATAAAAGGATACCTGGTATAGTCATCCTACCAAGGCAAAAAGGAAACAGCCGTTTTTCGGCAAAAAAATGAATTGCAGAAAGTTATCATACTTTTTACACAGACTGCATAAGTTTCTTTTTCCCAAAGGTTTGCAAAAGACAAAAAAAGGTCTGATGTAGTTTGAATTATGTCTGATGTAATTTTTTCTACATCAGACATAGTTTTTACCACATCAAATGTATTTTTAGCGGTATTGGTTTTGCGGAAATTGTAGGGGCGCATGGCATACGCCCTGTACGCCACCGCCAAAACCGCATCGCAAATCACCGCATTACTTTGCAAAAACCATGCAACCCAGGGCGTATGCCATACGCCCCTACGGCGGTGCAAATCATTGGACGACTGGACAATTCTGATTTGTGCGGCGTATGGCATACATTCTGACACAACCTGACGCGCCATAATGCCGCGCCCTCACACTCCATACACGTTACCGTATATACGCGCAACAATATCGTTGAAAACTTCCTCTATGTCCCCGGCATTGCTCCACATTATTTTCATTTCCAACTCGTTCCCGCCGGCTCTGTAAGGCGGCTGCACATATTTCTTTTCGCAAAGTCTGAAACCGTGGCGTTCGTAAAAGACCACTCTGCGCCTTGAAAGTTCGTCTTCGGGAAGCTCCACCTCCAAAACAACAGGTTTCCCCGCCGCGCCGCACAGTGTCTCTATCGCCCTGCCGCCTATTCCCTTGCCGCGCACGGCGGCATCGGTGGCAAAATGCTCTACGTATATGAAATCTCCCAAATCCCAAAACGAGACAAATCCCACTTTGCTGCCGGAATATTCTATTATGTTGTTGCGAAACTCGGGCTTCGACCACGTATAGGCTATCCAGTCCGAAACCTCGCGCCTCTCGGCCTCCGGGAAGCTCGACAGGTAAAGCCTTTCCGCATACCACAAATCCTCCTCATCCGACACGCGCCTTATTGTTATATGGTTTTCATTCATTTCCTTCCACTTTTATCGTCCTGTCAAGGCGGCCGCAAAAATCCGGCACAAGCGACTTTCTCATGCTCACCCTCAGGATGCAGCCATTGTCATATCCGTTTTCTACAATCCTCACATTCGCATCCCTGGCAATTTTCATAACGGCACTCATCCGCTCATATCCAAAGCGCAAAACAAGCGTCTGTTCCACAAAACACCTTTTTTGCTCCGCCTTTTCAAGCGCATCGGCAGCGGCAGCCTTATACGCCTCCGCCAAACGGCTTGTGCCGAGTTTCACACCGCCGAAATACCTCACGACCGCCACCATTGTGTCTGTCAAGCCCTTTGACCTTATCTGCCCCAATATCGGCTTCCCCGCCGTGCCCGACGGCTCGCCGTCATCATTCGCGCGGAAACATTCCCCGTCAACGCCTATAATATATGCGTATGCCACATGGCGCGCATCGTGAAACCTGCGCTTCAAATCCGACACATACGCTTTTGCCTCCTGCTCTTCAGCCACCGGGAAGGCATAAGCCATGAACTTGCTGCGGAGTTCAGTGTAATATCCCTCCGACGGCGC
>CAKRMO010000109.1 GCA_934364765.1 uncultured Bacteroidaceae bacterium
GGGCGTGCTGGCTGCCTATCCTTTGCGGAAAATGGTCTTCACCGACGCCGATGTGCGTGCAGAGATAGTTACGGGAATGATACTCGTGCTTGCCGCGCTGCTTATCCCTTTCGCCACTTCCTCGGCAGCCTCGCTTCATGCTGCGGCATTGCTGTTCGGCGCGGGCATAGGGCTGAGTTCCTCGCGCTTTTTGCTGTATTTTTTGAAGATGACAGGGCATTGCCAGCGTGGCACGGCGCAGAACACTTATATGCTTTCGCGTGAATGCGGGTATGCCGCCGGTTTTGTCTGCGCATTTTTTGTTCCGCATCCTGCCGTGATTGCCATTCCTGTGGCTGTGCTTTCAATGGCTTTTTATCTGGCTGTAACGCATCCGTGGTTCTTGAAGCACAACGACAGGTATTTCAAATTCCGTGAGGTCTGACATAGCGTTTTTCCATTACGGCAAAAACTACATAGGACATAGGGAAAACTGCGTCCTATGCAGGAAAAATTATGTCTGATATAATTCAAATTACATCAGACCTTTTTTTGTGCCTGTGCAACTTACTGTAAAGCAGATGCTTAAAAGAAAATTGCAATTTTGCATAATTTCTTGTTTTTCAAATTGTTGCAAAATCCGCCTCTGCCTTGTGTTTTATGACGCACAGGCGCGGTTTTACGGAGTCCGCCCCGGCTTAACATCATCTTAACATCATTGTAACAGGTGGCTAACACAGTGGGGGTAATTTTGCCTCGGATTATAAAGCAGAATTATATTTTATGGAAAGTATCTACTTGGCATTGGTGGTGTTGCTGTTCTTGCTTGCAGCCTCAGACTTATGGGTGGGAGTGAGCAACGATGCTGTTAATTTCATGAACTCGGCGATAGGCTCGAAAGCCGCCAAGTTCCGCACAATCGTGGTGATTGCCGCCCTTGGCATACTTTGCGGGGCGATAATGAGCAACGGCATGATGGACATAGCCCGCCATGGCGTGTTCCGCCCCGACCTTTTCACGTTCAGCGAGGTTATGACGATTTTCCTTGCGGTAATGGTAACGGACATTGTTTTGCTCGACGTTTTCAACTCGTTCGGAATGCCAACGTCAACAACTGTTTCAATGGTGTTTGAGCTTCTCGGCGCGTCATTCGCCCTTGCCATGATAAAGACGTGGGGCGCGCCCGGCACAAACTTCGGCGACTACATTAACTCCGGGCAGGCTTTGGGGATGATAACCGCCATTTTCATATCGGTGGGAATAGCGTTTGCGTTCGGAACGCTGATAATGTATATCACGAGACTGATTTTCACGTTCAAATACAAGATCCGCATGAAGTTCAAAATAGGAATCTTCGGTGGGCTTGCAATTACAGCCATCCTGTATTTCATGCTTTTCAAAGGCGTGAAAAACCTTTCGTTCATGACCCCCGAGACAAAAAATTTCATAGACGGCAACATTTGGGTCATACTTACAGTGTGCTTCGTGGTGTTGAGCGTGGTTATGCAGGTGCTGCATTTCATGAAGGTTAATGTGCTGAGGATTGTTGTGCTGTTTGGCACGTTTGCCCTTGCTATGGCGTTTGCCGGCAACGACCTTGTGAACTTTATTGGTGTGCCTTTGGCGGGTTATTCCTCTTATGTTGACTTCACCGGCTCGGGTGCGGGAAATCCGGACACGTTTATGATGAAGTCGCTGCTTGAGTCGGCAAAGACCCCGATAGGCTTCCTTGTGGGCGCGGGTGTTATAATGGCAATGACGCTGGCACTGTCGAAAAAGGCGAGGCGCGTTACCGAGACCGAGGTCAACCTTTCTCGCCAGGATGCGGGCAACGAAATGTTCGGCTCGTCAAGGGTGGCGAGAAGTCTCGTGCGCATGGCAAGCTCGGCGGGGAACGCCATATTGAGGATTACTCCCGACAAGGTGCAGAAGTTCGTTGAAAGCCGCTTTCAGCGTCCTGTGGAGGCCGTGAGCGAGAATGCGGCGGCATACGACCTGTTGCGCGCATCGGTTAACCTTGTCGTCTCCGCTTTGCTCATAGCCCTTGGCACATCGCTCAAGCTGCCGTTGTCAACCACTTATGTTACGTTTATGGTTGCCATGGGTTCGTCGTTTGCCGACAGGGCGTGGGGCAGGGAGAGTGCCGTGTTCCGCATAACGGGGGTGCTTACCGTGATAGGCGGATGGTTCATCACTGCCGCCGTGGCGTTTATCTCGTGCTTCACAATAGCCATGATAATGCACTATGGTGGTTTTGTGGCGCAGGTGGTCTTGATAACTGTTGCGGTGGCTATGCTCATTCATTCAAACATCAATTACGCCAAGCACAAGAAAGCCGACAAGGGCGACGCGCTGTTCTACAAGATGCTCTCCTCCACAAACTCCGCCGATATTGTGAAGATGCTACAGGAGCACGTGGGGAAGAACGTGGCGGAAATCACCGACAGTTTCTCGGCACTGCTCATAGACTCGACCGACGGGCTTTTCAATGAAAAACTGCACGCGCTGCGCAAGTCGCTGAACGGCGTGAAAAAATACAAGGTTGTGCTGAAAAGCCTGCGCCGGCGTGAGATTATCTGCCTCAGAAGGGCTGACGTTGCCGTGGCAGTGAAGCTGAGCACGCCGTTCCACCTTCTCCACAATGCGCTTTTCCAGCTTTATTACAGTTTGCTGCGCATCTGCCGCCCGTCGCTCGAGCACGTTGACAACAACTTCCTGCCTATAGACCCGAACGATGCGGAAATGTTCAAGTTCCTGCGTGGCAAGGTGGTGATTCTCATGAACGAAATGGCAGGGAATTTCGCCGAGCTGAACCTTGCCGACGGCGAGGAGATACAAAAGGAGTGCGCCGCGCTGAAAAGGGAGATTTCGGATTTCAGGGACAAGATGATGGTTGACATACAAACGCAAAATTGCGACATAACCGCGACGACGCTTTTGCTGCACCTGCTTCAGGAACTGGAACAGATACTCCATGAAATTGACCGCTTAATCTACAATATGCGGAAGTTCGCACGGCTTGCTGCGGACACCGCACAGCCCAAAGCCATTTAGAATTTCCGTGTGTCAGGCTTGTTGCCGGAGAAACCGTAAGGGAATCTTGGCTTTCGCAAAACGTTGGTTTGCAAAAAGATAACGACATAAGATATGGTCATTGTAACGATTTGTTTTTCAGGCATTTGTAGGTGGTGAAAAAAGGTCTGATGTAGTTTGAATTATGTCTGATGTAATTTTTTCTACATCAGACATAATTTTTCTTATATCGGATGTAATTTTTGGGGTGTTTTGGAAAAAGCAATCTGCTTGGGTTTTGCGCCATTTGTTGGGGCGTATGGCATACGCCCTGTGCGCCACAGCTCGAGCTGCATAGCACAAACGACAAGCCCGGCTGCTTTCGCAAACAGCCGGGCTTGTTATTATTTCCTTTATGCTTTATAATGAGCAGAGATAGCCCAACTTGTAGAGTTTCAGAACAAACAGCGAAGGGTTGTTGCTTAGCAGGTTTGCCCGCTCTAAGCGTCCGAACAAACGGTGCCACGTTATCATCAGCCCGTCAAGGTTCAGCCTTTTGAGCCTGAGCGCAACCGCCCCCACGTGCGAGAAGTTCTGAATGTCCCTGCCGAAGCGGTGGAGATTGCGCATGGACTGCTCTGTTTTTTCAACGAACTCCCAGTTGGTGTCAAGTCCGTTGTGCACCAGCGGGGCGTCAATGTGCGTGATTTTATATCCCCCTTGTTTCAGTCGCAGTCCGAAAATGGTGTCCTCATATCCGTATCCCTTGCAGCTTTCCTCAAAGCGTATGTGCATGAAAACCTCGCGTCGCACCATTACGTTGAATGTGGAGAAATGGCTGTAGGGATTGGCTTTGCGGTACTCCAGCGAGCGTATCTCCGCCGCGCTTTGCTCGTATCTGTATCTCAGAGACACGTCGGGCGAGGGCTGCGTGCCAACGGCCTCAATGCCGCCGCAAACAACGTCAGCCCCTTTCTTGGCCTCCTCGTAATACTTTTCCAGGAAATCCCCCCGCGTAACGAGTGCGTCGCAATCGACGAACAGCAAATATTCCCCTTTTGCCTCACGCGCCATATTGTTGCGGTTTGCCGCCCGCCCCATGTTCTTTTCTGCGGAAACAAACCTGCAGCATGGAAGCTCGCACGCCTTTTGGACGCTCTCTATGCCCCGCCCCTTGGAGGAGGCGTCATCGCCCACTATGATTTCGTATTCTTCGCCTTTGGCTTGCCTGAGCCTTTCGCCCTGAAGCTGCAACGCCCTCACAAGCTCCGAACAGTCATAGTTATATACGGGTATCAGTATTGATAACATATTATATTTCGATTTATGTCTTATTTTCCGGCTTTCTTGTCCGTTTAAGATTAGTGTATGCCACGGTTTTTTGCCGCGCTACCAAATGTTTTGTGCAAATGTACAAATTAATAGTGTAACCTCTGTGTTTTTTTTACTTTTGTTTTGCGCTTTGTCTTGGGAAATGGTTATTTTTGTGTGGCGTTATATTGCGCAGGTTCTGCCGGCGGCGGTATGCGCCTGTTTTTTTGAAACATTAAAAAATCAAATTATATATCATGCGAAAAATTATGACTATCGCGGCGTTTGCCGTCGCTTTTGCGGCAGGCGCACAGCAGCCCGATTATTTCACGCCTTCAAGGCGTTCGGCCCTTAAGATGCCGTCAACGCCCATTGTCGTGAGTGATCCGTATTTCTCAATCTGGTCTCCGACAGACAAGCTTTACGAGTCGTCAACCGTTCATTGGAGCGATGCGAAAAAGCCTATAATAGGTGTTTTGCGCGTTGACGGAAAAAACTACCGCTTTCTCGGCAAGCAGCCCGACAAGCTGATTCCATACGCCG
>CAKRMO010000110.1 GCA_934364765.1 uncultured Bacteroidaceae bacterium
GCCTTACAATAGCCGCCAAATATTTGACAACTTATTAAAGCTCAGATGCTTACGCAATCCCCCGGAAATATTTGGAAAAATCAAATGTCTGTAGCGGTGGGGCTATGCAAACAGGGCCTCTATTTTCTCCTGCGGTATTATTGCCACGATGAGCTTGCCTTCGGGCGTGTACTTAGGCGAGGCTGTGGCAAACAGGTCGTCTATCACGCCGCCCATTTCCTTGTCGGTGAGCTGTGTGCCGTACTGCACGGCGGCGTGCCTTGCAAGCACAAGGGCTATGTGCTTGTCGATTTCCTCCTTTATGGCAGCCTTTCCTTCGGTTTCCGCCAAAATGTCCTTCAAAAGCTCTGTTGCGTTAAGTTTCTCCGTTCCTGCCGGAAGCCCGTTGACGGTGAAATTGCCGTCTCCGAGGTCGGAAATGTCAAAACCCGCCGCCACGATTTCGTCAGCCGATGCGGCAAGCGCGGCACACTCCGCCGGAGTAAGGCTTACTGTCTCGGGGAAAATGAGCCTTTCGCCCGCGCTTTTGCGTTCGGAGAGGTTTTTGAGGAAACGCTCATATAATATGCGTATATGCGCCCTGCGCTGGTCGATGACCATAAGCCCCGAATGCACGGATGTCATTATATAACGGTCTTTATACTGGAAATGCACGAGCGAACGGCCGTCCAAAGGCGTTTCGGCCTCAGCAGCATCGGGAACGGCAAGGCTTTCCTGCGACACATCGCTGCGGCGGCTTATTCCCTCAAACAGTTTCTGCCAGTTTCGCGGCGCAGCGTTGCGCGGCTGCGCCGGGGTGTCGAACGGGTTATATCCGCCCTCAAGCTCAATGCGCGGCGGCTCAGCCGTTTTTTTTCGGGGGTCGTAAACGGGGATGTCGTCTGGGGTTGCGGGAGACTCGAAGTCAAGCTGCGGAACGGCGTTGAACTTGCCCACAGCCTCCTTGACCGATGCCATGAGAATTTGGAACACAGCCTGTTCGTCCTCAAACTTAATTTCGGCCTTCGTTGGGTGTATGTTAACGTCGATGCGCGAAGGGTCGATGTCGAAATATACGAAATAGGGCACTTGTTCGTCGGGCGGCACGAGCCGTTCGTAGGCAAGCATAATGGCGCGACCGAAATAAGGGTGGCGCATATAGCGTCCGTTGACGAAGAAGAACTGCTTCGCGCCTTTTTTGCGCGAGCTTTCGGGTGTGCCCACAAAGCCCTTTATGCGCACAATGGACGTGTCAACATCGATATGCAGAAGCTGCTGGTTCATGCGCTTGCCAAACACGTCGGCTATGCGCTGGAGGCACGAGCCGGAGGGCAGGTCGTAAACCACGGCATCGTTGCTGCTCAGCGAGAAACGCACTTCGGGATGCGCCAGAACAATCTTCTCAAACTCCGCCACTATGTTGTTGAACTCGGTTTGGTTTGACTTCAAAAACCTGCGCCTTGCCGGAATGTTGAAAAACAGGTTTTTCACCATGAAGTTGGCACCCGCGTCGCACGCCACAGGCTGCTGGTCAACCACCCTCGAACCCTCGATGGAAAGGCTCACGCCCAGTTTGCTGTCGGCGGTACGTGTGCGAAGTTCCACCTGCGACACGGCGACGATAGACGGCAACGCCTCGCCACGGAAGCCCATTGTGTGGAGGCTGAACAAGTCGGCGGCCTTGCTTATCTTCGATGTGGCATGACGCTCAAAGGCCATGCGGGCATCAGTTTCGCTCATGCCGCATCCGTTGTCAACAATCTGTATGCACGTTTTGCCCGCATCGGTAACAAGCACGTCTATCCTGGTGGCCTTGGCGTCTATGGAGTTTTCCACAAGCTCCTTGACCACCGAAGCCGGACGCTGGATTACCTCGCCCGCCGCTATCTGGTTGGCGACGGAATCGGGAAGAAGGTGTATTATGTCAGGCATTGTATGTTCTGTATAATTAATGTGTCGGGAAAGAAACGGGCGCAGACGTTGCGGCTGCCGTGCATTCAGCGCGTGCCGCCGCTTTGTTTGCCCATTTTCCTGCGGGCAATTTCCGAGAGCGTCTGCAGCGGGGCCTGCCGGCGCACCGTCTCGCGCAATTCCGTGCCTTCGGCTTTTTCCTTCCAGACAAATATGTCGTCCTTGCTCTTGGGGCGGATGTAGTCGAACCATGCGAAGTTCTTCAGGAACAGCTGTTCTTCGGGCGCGAGTTTCAAGGGATACATCGTGCCGTTAGCCGGCGCACTCCATATGCGGCTCATCTTGCGATCCTTCATGTACATTCTCAGTTCGGAGGTCTGCATACGGTTGAGCCCTATCATCACGCTGTCGCTGTCGTAAGGGAAATACGCCACGTCAACATTGCCGAGCACCCTGCTCCACGCGAGTTTGCCGCCATTGAAATAGGCAAACATCTCGCGCCCCGCAACCTGATTGTAGCACGCACTATCGAGCTGTTGCGCAAGAAGGGCCTGCCTCATGACGTGCACGCTGTCTATCGTGGTGTCCATGAACACCTGTATCTCCTCACCCAAAAGCTGCTGGTTGTTGTTCCAGACAATCGGGTTGCCATACATGGTCATCTTCTTGTTCTTGGAGTCGTATTTCAGCGAGTCGCAGACGCTCTGCACGTCGGTGCGGAAAGCCCGCGCCTTGTGGTAGCCGTGCACGAGGCGGTAAACGCTGTCGGTGCGTATGTTGTAGGTGAAAATCTTGAACGTGTCGGCGTGCATATACAGGGTGTCGGGCGAGGAATAGTCGCGCACCACTGCGTTTTTCGTTGCCATGGCATAGCCGGTGGTGTCGCTGTATTCGCAGTAGTCGCCAGTAAGCAGGTTTTTGTTGCCTTTGTCATTATATATAATATTGCCATAGGCGTGCATATTGCCGTTCTTCTTGTCGTAGAACATACTGTCGCCCGTCATTGTGCTTTTCCCGTTAATCACCACGGAGCGGTCGAAAAGCTCGGCATAGTCCTTTGCGGTGTCATAATACCCTCGCTCGGTGTAAATGCGGTTTCCGTCGCTGTTGATGTTGGAAGGCCCCACGATGCGGGTTACCTTGGTGAGCGTGTTATAGTGCAGCGTGTCGGAAGTGAGCGTGAAGCGTTCATTAGTAAGCTTTACGTGGTAGTTGAACACCGCCTCCCGCGTTTGCGGCGAATATTCGCCCCAGTCCGACACAAGGACGTTTTTGCCGTCATGCAGTTTGCCGCCGTCAAAGAAATAGCCGAGATTGTAAAGCTTGTCGTAGTCGAGGCTGTCTGTTACGAGCAGCGTGCCACGGTGTCTTAGGTGCACATTCCTCCTCGCCTTTGCGATTTGCGCGTCGCCGTCATATTTAAGATAGTCGCCTGTGAGCGACAAAGTGTCGCCCTGCACCATTCTGACATTGCTGAAAGCCTCGAACGAATTGGAGGCCTTGTAATAATAGGCACTGTCGCAGAAAAGCTTTATGTTGCCGTGGGTGAACTGCACATTGCCGTTGAGAATATTGGCGTTGGGGTTCTTCATTATGTCATAGTGCAGCCGGTCGGCGTGATTAAGCACGATGCGCTCGCCTTTCTGCCTTTTCGCGTCTTTCTTTACAGGCGCAAGAGCAGCCGCGCCCGCCGGGAAACACAGCACAATTAACAGAGATAGAGAAACGAGGCACAAACTGCATAATCGCGATCTGTGCCCTGATTTACCTTTCCTTATGCCCTCTGCGCCACACATCATTTCTTCACCCAGCCGGGATAGCGGAAATCGCAATCGCGCCATTCCGGCTTTATGCTTATGTAGGTTGTTTTCTGCTTGCTGCGAATCCAGTCGTCAATAACCTTGGCCTGCTCCTTGTTGACAAGTATGTTCTGGAGCGTCTGGAAATCCTCGGTAATCGAAGCGTAGTGTTCCTCGTTGCGGCTTTTGAGCTTCACAATTGCGCAAACCTTCTGTCCCTTTGGGGTGGTCATGGAAAAAGGCTTGGAAATATCGCCTGGATTCATGGTGCTGACAACTTTCGCCACGTCCTGCGGAAGGTCGCGAAGCTCGAACCACTGCGTCATTCCCGCACGCGGATTGTTCGGCGAGACGCTTTTTCCCATTATGCCGCGATTGTTGCGCGTGTCCTTGTCGTCGGAATACACAACAGCGTCGTCAAAGGTAATCTTGCCGCTCTTTATGTCGCCGGATATGGAGTCGAGCCTCGAAAGGCACGCCTTGATTGCCTCATCGCTTATGTTGGGCTTTTTCAATATGTGGCGCACGCGGATTTTGTCGCCCCTGCGGTCTATGAGCTGTATTATATGGTAGCCGAACTCTGTCTTCACTATGCGCGAAACCTTTTTGGGGTCGGTGAGCGAGAAAGCCACGTTTGCGAACTCGGGGACAAGCTCGCCCTTTCCCATGTAAGGAAGTTCGCCGCCGTTGCGCCGCGTGCCCTCGTCCTCGCTGTACATCATCGCGAGCGTGGAAAAGTCGCTTTCGCCCGAAGTAATCCTCTTTGTATAGTCGCGCAGCTCGTTTTCGATATGCTCCACCTCTTCACGGCTCACCTCCGGCGTGTTTGTTATAATCTGCACCTCGTAGCGGGTGGGTATCAAGGGAAGGCTGTCCTGCGGAACATTCTTGAAATAGTTTCTCACCTCCGCCGGCGTAACCTTGACATCTGCCGCAATCTTGCGCTTCACGTCCTCTACGACCATCATCCTTTTCAGCTGTTCCATTGTCTGCTGGCGGATTTGCGTCATGGGCTTGCGCATATATTCCTCAAGTTTCTCCTTCGAGCCGGCCATTTGTATCATATAGTTCAAGCGGTACTCCAGTTCCTGAAGCACATCGCCGTCCTTCACTTC
>CAKRMO010000111.1 GCA_934364765.1 uncultured Bacteroidaceae bacterium
ATGTGGCGTTTCACTTCAATGCTCTGTTCCACGAGTTTTTGCAACTGGGCATAGTTGATGTCGTTGAAGTCCATCTTCAGATGCTCCGCCCACATGGCTTCGTCGTGAAGCAGTGCGTGTTTCAGCATTTCGGCATAGCCAGAGAGCATGTTGCGCTTGTCGAGCGTGCGAAGGACGTCGGTGTCGATCAACACGATGGCCGCTTCGTTGAACACGCCGATTTCGTTTTTCAGTCCGTTGAAGTTAATCCCCGTCTTTCCGCCCACCGAAGCGTCAACCATCGACAGCAGCGTGGTGGGGACGTTTATGTAGGCAATTCCGCGCTTGAACGCCGAAGCCGCAAAGCCGCCGAGGTCTGAAACCATGCCTCCGCCGACATTCACCAGCAGGGAGCGGCGCGACGCACCTCCGTTGCTGAGTGCCGTCCATACGCTTGCAAGGGTATCAAGGTTCTTGTTGGCATCGGTTGCGCCTATCACAATCTGCGCGGCGTTCTTCAGTGCGGCACTGTCTTTAAGCAGCGGGGCGCAAAGGCTTAGCGTGGTTGTGTCGTAAAGCACGAAAACCTTGTCGGGCTTTATTTCGGAAACGGCCTTGTCGAGTTCTTCCGCCGCCCGGCGGGACATTATTACGGTTGGGTCTATCATATAATGAACTTTTTGAGCCGCCAGCGCAATTTCAGCTTTCTCAGCAGGTTCAGCGGCTTTTTTCTTATTCTTCCTTTGTAGTTTGCAATGAAGTCGTCCACGGCGTCAAGCACCCTCGCCGAGTTTTTGCCGTCGCGGTGAGCCTCGTGCTGCGAAGTGTATTCGCGTATGTTTTGCATAAGGTCTTCGGGGCGCGAAAGGGCGCGTTCTATTGCCGGCCCGATAAGGGCAGTGTCCGTTACATCAAGCAGGTGCTTGCCCGGATGGGTGTTGCGGTAAGTAACAACTGGCTTGTTGAGCAGCATATATTCCACGGTGATTGAGGAGCTGTCGCAAAGCATTGCGTCGCTTTCGCGGAACGTTTCCAAGCCCTTGTTCACTTTTCTGAAATCCACGTTGTCGTGCCGCGCGGCAATACGGCGGTAATCCTCCAGCAGTTGCGGGTCGTTGAGTTTGGGGTGGAATGTGATTATCCACCGCCACGGCTTTTCGCCGGCAAGGCGGTCTATGGTTTCGCGCAAAGCCCATGCGGAGGTGATTCCTTTTGAGAAGGTGGGTGAGTAGAGTATCACTGGCACGTCTCTCTTGGGTTCGGGCGGAAGCTGGCTTGAGAAAAAAGCGTCAACCTTGCACCACCCGGTTTCGTAAACCTTGAAGAATTTGTACTTGGCTTCAAGTTGTTTGAAATATGGTGTGCTCGAAGGGCCTTGGGTGCAGTATATGTCAAACCAGTCGCGTATAGTGAAGTGGTCGTCTATCTTTTCAATGCGCTTGCGCATGGGATAGCCGTGGAAAACCGCCACCTTGACTCCCGGGAAAAAGTCGTAGATGTAATTTCCCGGCGCAAAGACGGCAATGGGGTTGAAAGCCTTGACTTCATCAAAGGTGCTCAGGCGGCGTTCCTGCGGGGTGAGCAGGTTGTCGCATTCCTTTTCTATGTACCACGCCGCCTCGTCGCCACGGCGCAGTATTTCCTCCTCAAGAGGCCGCAGTATGGAGTAGGCGTAGTTGAGCGACGCGAAAAGTAGATAGTGCTTTGCCATTAATCTGACTTGTGGTGATTGTTACGCAATAGGGCATCTGTGCAGAAGCCCCAAAGTACATTTTGGCAAAGATACGAATTTACTTTTTTCGCTTGGAGATTTTTAACTTAATCTTTGCGCAGCCGGGCGCATTAATGTCAAAAAGCCTGTCATGTGGTGGGGTGAATGAAAAAACGGGCGCACAAAGCGGCAAGACCGCGTTGTGCGCCCGGGTGTATGGTGTTTGGGGATAGTGTCCCCTTGTCAGTCTTTTATCAGGCAGTGCCCCGTCATTTCCTTGGGCTGTTCAAGACCCATTACGTGCAGTATGCTCGGGGCGACATCGGCTAGTATTCCGTTTTCCACCTTTGCGTTTTTGTCATCACTGATGTATATGAACGGCACCGGGTTCAGCGAGTGCTGGGTGTTTGGCGTGCCGTCATCGTTGAGTGCGTGGTCGGCGTTTCCGTGGTCGGCGATTATTATGACGCTGTACCCCGTTTGCCTTGCGGCCTCAACAACGTCTTTCACACACGCGTCAACGGCAACCACCGCCTTTTCTATCGCGCTGTAAACGCCGGTGTGGCCAACCATGTCGCCGTTTGCGAAATTCACCACTATGAAGTCGTAAACGTCCTTCTTTATCGACTCCACCAGCTTGTCCTTAACCTCGTAAGCGCTCATCTCGGGCTTCAGGTCGTATGTGGCGACTTTTGGCGAGGGTACGAGCGTGCGGTCCTCGCCTTTGAAAGCCTCTTCGCGGCCTCCGTTGAAAAAGAACGTTACATGGGCGTATTTCTCGGTTTCTGCGGTGTGGAGCTGGCGCAGCCCCTTCGAACTCAGGTACTCTCCCAACGTGTTGCCGACGTTCTCTTTCGGGAACAGTATGTGAACGCCCTTGAAGTCGGCGTCGTATGGGGTCATGCAATAGTATTGCAGGTTGGGGATTGTATGCATCCCCTCTTCGGGCATATCCTTTTGTGTAAGCACGGAGGTGATCTCGCGTGCGCGGTCGTTGCGGTAGTTCACGAACACCACAACATCGCCCTCCTTTATCCTGCCGTCAACGTTGGCGTTCACCAGCGGCTCCATGAACTCGTCGGTGTCCTTGTGTTCGGGCGTGTCGCTGTCATAGCAGTCCTGGATTGCCTCTACGAGGTTGTCAACCTCCTTGCCTTTTCCGTTCACAAGCTGATCGTATGCAATCTTCACGCGGTTCCAGCGGTTGTCGCGGTCCATGGCGTAGAAGCGTCCTATCACCGACGCCACGCTGCCGGTTGTTTCGGCGCAGTGGTCTATTACGGTTTTCACAAAGCCCTTGCCGCTGCGCGGGTCGGTGTCGCGCCCGTCGAGGAAGCAGTGCACGAACACGTTTTCCAAACCGTAGTTTTTCGCTATGTCAAGGAACGCGAGTATGTGGGAAAGCTCGGAGTGCACCCCGCCTGTGGAGGTGAGGCCCATTATGTGGAGGTTCTTGCCGGTGTTCTTGGCGTATTCAAACGCCGACACAACTTCGGCGTTCTTGAGTATGCTGCCGTCGGCAATGGCGTGGTTTATTTTCACGAGGTCCTGGTAAACCACGCGGCCCGCGCCTATGTTCAGGTGCCCCACTTCGGAGTTTCCCATCTGCCCGTCGGGGAGTCCCACGCTTTCGCCGCAAGCCAGAAGCTGCGAGTGGGGGTAGTTGGCGTTGAGATAGTCGAGTTCGGGTGTCGGGGTGTTGTAGATTACATCGCCTTTGTCGTGTTTGCCGATTCCCCAGCCGTCGAGAATCATCAGAAGTGCTTTCTTTGCCATGATTATTATGTCTTTAATATTGTCCGTCTATAGTTTCGCACGCAAAATTACTATTATTTTCGCTCATGGCAATTAGGTTTTCGCGCTGGTTGGCAATATCTTGGGCGGCGTGGCGCACAATTCGCCCCACAGCGGGCTGTATTAGCAACTCGCTTTTGCAAAAACACGCGCAAAACGGCAAGGAATTGCCGCCTTACTTGTCAAGGATTTCGACAACAGGCACCGTTTTCACAAATCCCTCTTTGTTGGGATATTGATATGTGCCGACTTGCTTCAAGCACTTGCCTTGTGGAATGCCAATTTGTTGGTCATCGTAGTATGAAACATTTTGGTCTGCCAGCAAAAGGGCGACTATTGTATCGAAATTTCCTTGTCTTACGTATGCAAGGGCGTTTCCATTAGGCAATACTTGAAAAACTTCAAGTCCATGACTTGCTTCGATGGTTTGTTGCGGATGGTCGTATAGCTTTAGGTTATGGTCATCGTTTGCTTTGGAGATGATCAAAAGGGTTAGGAATGTGAGAATGATACCTGCCAAGAATCCGCCTACGAAAATTAGAATGTTCTTTTTCTTCATGGTATTTTTTCTTTTGATTAAGTGTTTGTATTGAACGAAGTTATATCATGCAAAAATAAGACTTTTTGCTTTTTTCTGCAAGTTTTTGAAAAACAACAACTTAAAAAAAATCAGATATTCTTGTATCTTTCTGGTAATCAATATGGTATATATGGCGAAAAAAGGGTCTGATGTAGAAAAAACTACATCAGACATAATTTTTCCTGCATAGGACATAGTTTTTCCTACGTCCTATGTAATTTTCGGGGTGTTTGGGAAAGGGTGAGCGATTATGGTTTTGCAATAATTGTATGGGCGTATTGCATACGCCACCGCTTGAAGCGCGGCGTTTTCACGCTTTCCGCCCGATGTCTTTCAGCAATTGCCCGATAGCCTTGTCGGGATCTTTCGTCTCGTTGAGCAGCGTTACGAATTTGCTGCCTATTATGACCCCTGCGGCGTGGGCTGCCGCTGCCTTGTATGTGGCTTCGTTTGAAATGCCGAAGCCTATCATGCGCGGGCGGCGCAGGTTCATGCCGTCAATTCGGGCGAAGTATTCCTGTTTTTTTGCGTCGAACTCTTTTTGCGCGCCGGTTGTCGATGCCGACGACACCATGTAGATGAAGCCGTTTTCGCTGTCGTTGTCTATTTTGCGTATGCGCTCCTCCTCGGTTTCGGGGGTTATGAGCATTATCATGTCGATGTTGTGGGCTTTTGCCGTTTCGCGGTAGTGTTCCTCGTATTCGCGGAACGGCAGGTCGGGGATTATCAAGCCG
>CAKRMO010000112.1 GCA_934364765.1 uncultured Bacteroidaceae bacterium
TTCCTCGGGCGATTGCAAATCCCGGCACGCCTTTTCCATGGGACACCACCCTGTGCCGTCGCGGTTTATAATGTGGTGCACTTCCTCGGCAAACTCCACCTCCACGCCGTTGCAGCGCAGCAGCGCAACGGCGGGCTTGCTTATGGTGTGGGCGTACACACCCGCCACCTTGCCGAGTGTCATGAGCGCGGCGGCGGCTTTTCCCACCACCTTGTCGGCAACTTTCGCTCCGTCCAGCACCTGCGGCTCCCCATCCAGCAGACGGAGCAAATCCCTCACTCCCCTGCCGCCGAAGGTGCGCACCGCGCCGTTCTCGACCACGAGCGAATGGCCGCCGGCCTCCAGCAGTTCCGCGAGTTGGGCGTTTGTCATAGCGTGCCTTGCTTTAGCTGTTCCACAAAGTGGTCTATGCGCTGCATTTCCTTGGGTATGTCGATGTTCTGCGGGCAATGCTCCACGCATTTTCCGCAACCTATGCAGTGGTTGGCCTGACGCAGTTTGGGAACGCTGCGGTCGTAGCCCACAAGGAAAGCCCTGCGCGCCTCGCGGTAGTTCTCCGCCTGCTGGCTTTCAGGCACATTACCCTCGTTGACGCACTTGTTGTAGTGGACGAATATGGAGGGGATGTCAAGACCGTAGGGACAGGGCATGCAGTATTTGCAGTCGTTGCACGGGATTGTGGGATACTGCACAATGATTTCGGCGGTGTCGTAAAGGAACTTTATCTCATCGTCCGTAAGAGGTTTCAATGGGCAGTAGGAACGCAGGTTGTCCTGCAAATGCTCCATGTATGTCATGCCGCTAAGCACCGTCAGCACGCCGGGCATAGTGCCGGCATAGCGGAACGCCCACGACGCCACGCTCCTGTCTGGCTCGCGCTGCTTGAGACGCGCCACAACGTGGTCGGGGACTTTGGACAGCCTTCCGCCGAGCAGCGGCTCCATTATCACAGCCGGGATGTTGCGCTTCGCAAGCTCGCCATAAAGATATTCGGCATCGGTGTTGAAAGAATTGAGTTCCTTGGCGTGCTGCCAGTCAAGGTAGTTGAGCTGTATTTGCACAAAGTCCCACTTGTAGCGGTCGTGCTGCGAAAGCAGGTAGTCGAACACCTTTATGTCGCCGTGGTATGAGAAGCCGAGATTGCGTATTCTCCCCGCCTCGCGCTCGGCAAGCAGGAAGTCGAGCACGCCGTTGTCAACATAGCGCGCCCTGTAATCTTTCATGGCGTCGCCGCCCATGCCCACGCCGTGAAGCAGCATGTAGTCTATGTAGTCAACCTGCAAATACTTCATCGAATTGCGGTACATTTCCAAAGACTTTTCGCGGCTCCATGTTGAGGGATCGAAATTGGAAAGCTTGGTGGCGATGAAAAACTTGTCGCGCGGGTGGCGTTTCAGCGCGATGCCAGTTGCCTCTTCTGAATGACCCTTGCAATAAGCCGGAGATGTGTCGAAATAGTTCACCCCATGCTCTATGGCGTAGTCCACAAGGCGGCTCACGGCCTCCTGATCTATTTTTTCCTCGCCCTCTCTCGCGCTCTCGCCGGTAACTGTGGGCCAGCGCATACAACCGTAGCCGAGGATTGAAACCTTTTCGCCCGTCTTGGGGTTGGTGCGGTATGTCATCTTGTCCTTTGGAATCTCCCCCTGCGCCTTTGTGGTTTCGCCGCTCATGGGGTTTTTGTCGGATTTGCAGCCCACAAGCATCGCTGAAGTGGAGACAGCCGCGCCCGCGCCGAGCCTTTTCAAAAACTCGCGCCGACCGATATTGTTTTTGCCTTTGGTATTCATAATTCTTTCAAATGGTTTTATGCTTTTCATGCCCTTCAACATATATTGCGCTGAAAGGACGCGCCGGGCACAGGTTCTCGCACGCCCCGCAGCCTATGCAGCGTTCCTCGTTCACCACGGGAATTTTGCGGGAGTCCTCCTTTTGCGGGTCAGAAGCCACCATGGTTATCGCCCCTGCGGGACAGTGGCGCGCACAATTGCCGCATTCCACCCCATCTGTGAGAGGCACGCAGTTTTTCCGCACCCAAACCGCATGGCCAATCTGTATGGACGATTTTTCGGCTGGAGTGATTTTTATTATTGCGCCGGCAGGGCATACTTCGGAGCATTTCGTGCACTCGGGGCGGCAGTAGCCGCGCTCGTAAGAGGAATGTGGCTTCATCAGCTTGCCGGGGCGGAGCACGTCGTTGGGACATACGGCAACGCAGAGCTGGCATCCCGTGCAATGATCCTCCAAATGTCTCAGCCCGACCGCTCCCGGGGGAACTATCGGAGTGTTCCTGTCGGGTATCTTCTTGTCGAGAATTACCGCCAATCCGCCGTCAACGGTTTTGCCCTGCGCGTTCGCCACCGCCGTGCCGAGAATGACGCCAGCCCCTGCGAGGAAACTGCGGCGCGAAGCATCGGGAGTTTTTTCAGGTGTTTCAGCCGCCGTTTTCGAAGCGGTTTCCTTTTTGCGAAGCTCGAAATGCAGCGCGTCGTGCTTGCAGTTGTCCACACAGTCCATGCAAGCCACGCAGCGGGAATAGTCTATCGTGTGATTTCTGAAGTCTATGCACGAAGCCTTGCAGCCACGGGCGCAAAGCGAACAGTTGCGGCATTTGCCGGTGTCTATCACGGGCCTGAAAAGCGAGTGGCGGGAAATAAGACCCAGGAAAGTGCCCACCGGGCATACAGTGTTGCAATAAGTGCGTCCGTTGCGCCACGCCAGCGCCACAACAACCGCAAAAGTAACTGCGGCAAGAATTAGCGTGGGAAGGGCGCGGAGCCACACCTCCCTTTCATAGAAAGCATAGCTCCCCATGCGCCCGGAAATGTATGCGAGCAGGTTGTTCCCCCACGTGTAAACCGGGGCGAACATTGTCTGGGCTATTCTGCCGTACGCGCTGTATGGGTCGAGCAAGCCCGCCAACCCGGTAAAAGCACCAGCGACAAACAGCACCAGAACCGCATAGCGCAGCCCCGTCTTTGCCTTTGAATATGAAAAGCGGCGGTTTTTGCGCTTGCGCCTTGCGCTCAGCCATGAAACCACGTCCTGAAAAACGCCTAGCGGACAGATTACCGAGCAGTAAACACGCCCGAAAAGGAATGTGAGCAGCAGCACGGCGGCAACAACCCCGATGTTGAGAGCCATGACAGCCGGGAAAAACTGGATTTTCGCCAACCACCCGAACCAGGTATGGATTGTTCCCGTAAAATCAAGGAACAGCAGACTGACAAGCGCGAAGAACACGATTGCCAGGGTAATTCTTATTTTACGCAGCATAATTTATTTTGTTTTCATTGATAAACATAATTGTCACGTTGTCCTGTTTCAGCGCAAAAGTAATAATTATCGCTCTTTTCGCCACCTATATTTTTTACGGATTTGCATACCCAAATCACCGCACGCCCGGTTTTTCATCCCCCCGGCTTCAGCCAGCCGCAAAAACGCGCCGCCCCGCTAAACGGATTACGGATTGCGCTACCCTTATTACCGATTGGCGGATTTCAGAGTTGCCATTACGCATATTATAAATATATTTGCACCAGAAAAAAACAAGGACATTATGGCAGACAACAAGATTAGGAACATTGAGACCATAAGCGAATACAACGATATGCTGGGAGTGGAGACAATGCATCCGCTCGTTAGCGTGGTGAACCTTTCAGAGGCAAGGCCCATACGCCACACCAAGCACACCTTCGGCTTCTACGCCGTTTTCCTGAAAGGCGAGAAACATTGCGACCTCATCTACGGCCGCCAGCGATACGACTACCAGAAAGGCACGGTGGTGTGCATCGCGCCCGGACAGGTATTGGGTTCGGAAGACAACGGCGAAGTTTTCCAGCCCCACGGATGGGCGTTGCTTTTCGACCCCGAACTCATTCGCGGCACGCAGCTCGGCAAGAACATACGCGAGTACTCCTATTTCTCATACGAGGTGAACGAGGCCCTGCACCTGTCAGAGCAGGAGCGGGGCATATTCATCGACTGCCTGAAAAAGATAGAGGCGGAACTCACGCACTCCATAGACAGACTGAGCAAGAGGCTAATCGCAAACAACATAGAACTGCTGCTCAACTACTGCCTGCGCTTCTACGAACGCCAGTTCATTACCCGCCAATGCGCAAACAGCGACATACTCGCACGCTTCGAGACATTGCTCAACGACTACTTCACCGGCGACAAGCCCAGACAGAACGGGCTGCCCACAGTAAGGTATTGCGCCGGCGAGCTGTGCCTCTCGCCAAACTACTTCGGCGACCTCATAAAAAAGGAAACCGGCAAATCGGCGCAGGAATACATTCAGCTTGCCGTGATGGACATCGCCAAGGAACGCATACTCAACCCCTCGCTCACCATAAGCCAGATAGCCTACGGGCTTGGCTACCAATACCCGCAGCACTTCACGCGGCTGTTCAAGAAAGTGGTGGGGCAGACACCCAACGAATACCGCCGGCAGTCGAAGCCGGCATAATCACCCGCCTTATTAATACACCATAAGCAATCAGCCATAAAATTGCGCCCCTACGGTGGCACAAATTATTGATAATAAGTATCGGCATATATGTAGGGGCGCATGCCATACGCCCTGAATTGCGCCAATTTCGCAATATTGCGGCGGCGGTTTACGATGTGTTTTGAGCGGTGGCATACAGGGCGTATGCCATACGCCCATACAAATGGCGCAAACCCTCAACCGACCAGCTTTACCGAAACACGCCAAAAATTATATTTGATGTAGAAAAAACTATGTCCTATGCAGGAAAAATTATATCTGATATAATCAAAACTACATC
>CAKRMO010000113.1 GCA_934364765.1 uncultured Bacteroidaceae bacterium
GTCTTGCGCTCTGTGTCATAAAACACCAAATCAGACGCCCAGTCCACAACCTCTATTTTCTGTTTGTCGCGAATGTGGAACATTTGTCCTGTTTTGTTTGAGGAGAACACCACCCACGGCTTGGAGGGATGCCACGCAGGATATACGGCAGACGCAAGCGTGGAGTCGCTGCTCATGTCCATTTTCTCCGGCTCGCCGTTGCGCACCACCATTGTGCCGCCGTGCTTCCCGCGAATGTGGAAAAGCATATTTTTTGCCGAATAATTCTGATAGTTGTGGCAGTTTATGCAATGGTTGTTGCCGGCTTCAAACGAGCGGTTGTTTTCGTAAATGGTGCTGACGCTAAAGTCGGATACATTGCGCTGGTAAAGCCCAAGCTGCCTGTAAACCTCATATCCCGGCTCTATCAGACGGTAGCTTACATATTTGTCAATAGGCTCCGCCGCCACGGTTATCCTGAAATCCTTATAGCGTTCCCACCCTTTGTCTGCCTTGCCGTAAACTTCAACCGACACGTCCTTTTCTTTCGCGCCGCCGAGCATTTCGTGCCACTCTTTTTCGGGAATGTCTATTTTGCCGTACTTGTCGGCGAAAACATTTATTTCCCTGTTTCCCGCAGAAAGCCTTACGGCGTAAGCGTCCGCCTTTTCCTGAACGATAAAGTTCAGGGGAGCGATGTTCGGCGGCACAACCACGTCCCTGTAATCGGGATATATGTTTGCCGTCCTGCCCGCATCAGTATATTCAACAGGCATATTCTTTGTGCCGCACGATGCCAGCACCGCCAGCAACACTACATATATTGCACGCTTCATCAGTTCACGCCTCCTTTCTCCTGCTCATGTTCCTTTACTTGCTCGTCAGTCGGTATGTTCTCAAAATACATATAATACGGATAGTAATTCCTCCAGTCTTTCCCGAGTATTCTTCTGCCCTCCTCCTTATTGCGCAGATAAGGCTTTGCCACCTTCACGAAACTGCGCAGCCTTGCCATTTCCATTTCTGAGTTTATCGTGGGGAAGTATTTTAATACTTGTTTGTTGCTTAATGACTTCAGCATCACAGCCTGTTTGTAATACTCCGGCAAATTGGCGTTGCCGAACAAGCGCGCCCTCATCAAAAAGCCGTCAAGGTCCTTGGAATAAAGCGTTGCCATTACCGATGCGTTAAGAGCCTCTTCGGTGTTCCCCTCACGCAAAGCCACATTGTAGCCGAGGAACAGCGGGGAACGATAACCCTGTTCAAAATCGTCATAAACAGGCATTTTATTGACCACGTGCGCAAACTCCGGCTCTGCAAGCATAGCCTGTGTATTTGAAATATACTGTTTGTACCGCTCCACGAATTTGTGTTCAAACGGGTTTCGGTCTATTATTGCAAGATACTTCCGGCAAAGCCGCTTTTCACCGTTAACGGCGGCAGCACGTGCCATGCGTTTCAAAAGAAACAGCTGCGGCCCGTTTTTCACTATTGTCTCCATGCAGTTATGATACGACACATTGGGCAGCCCGGCATAAAAGTCCGCGTCAAGGGTGTATATTGATGTTCCGTCGCTCAAGCTACCATCCATTTCCACAACTTTGCCTCGCGGATAATCGTAAGGTATTTCAAAAACGCGGCTTTCCAACTGCCCCGTTTCGGCAAGGGCTATCGCATAATACGCCGCCACGCTGCGCGAGGGGCGTCGCGCCCCGAGCGCCTCGTCTGTCATGCCCTCCCAGTCGGAGTTCTCAAGCATACGCATCATTCTGCAAGTGCGCACCAAGTCATCCCGCTGATATACGCAAAACGCCGTAATGGCAGCAAACACCACCACCGCGCCGGCATTGTTGACAAGTAACTCGCGTCTTGTTCCTGCCGGGATTTTCCAAAGGAACTGCACTCTTTTTCGCGAGACAATGCGCCTTATTGCCGCAACAAATCCCAACACAACCATTGCCGCAAAAGGAACTGCCATAAGCAACGAGGTTTCGCGGTGATAATTAACGCTATAATTCAGAGCCACAAAATATGCAAGGAAAGCAAACGGTGGCAAGACAAGCAAAAAACGCACTTTCGCCGCAAAGCCGAATATATAGTCAAACAACCACGAGCATACCGTGAGCATCATGGCGAGGACCGCACCGCCCAAAATCGGGTAATGATAGCTTAACAAAAGGAAACGCCCCGCTGCATAAAGCCACCCACAATCCTGCGACAGCAGGAAGCCCATCAAAGTAGCATCCCACGCAAAGTAGCTCGTTTGCTGGGACATATAAAACACGCTGCCGTAAACCCCGGAACAGAATATCCACAACAACAAAAACAGCAGGGGGTAAAATGGGACTTTCCAAAGCCACCCGCGTTTCTTTTTAGTGGCATCAGCCTTTGGAGCTGCTACACTACGGCTTTTAATATGCTTGGAAGATTTTTTATTTTTGTTCATATTTTCATGTCTTTCCGCAAAATTACAAAAACAACCGCTATTCTTAAACCGTTGACGCATAATTTTCAAACAGGCAACATTGCCAAAACAGCGTAACAAATTGAATTTCAAAAGAATATCTTCGCAAAATACATATTTTATAACGATTTGTATTTCAGATGTTTGCAAACGGCAAAAAAAGGTCTGATGTAATTTGAATTACATCAGACATAATTTTTCCTGCATAGGACGTAGTTATTCCTACATCAAATGTATTTTTTACGAAGTTTGGGAAAGGATGAGCAATTATGGTTTTGCGGAAATTGCAGGGGCGTATTGCATACGCTCCTACAGAGGTGCAATTCATTATTTAATCGTTATTTATATATTTGCAGCGTGTATGGCATACGCCCTGTACACCACCGCCCCAACCGCACCGCAAACATCCGCCGCAATACTGCTAATCCCGAAACCGCGTTTCTTATGCAAAAAGGCGGCATTGCGCCCCGCGCAATCACCGCCTTTCCTTGTTTGTTGGATATCTGTTATTTGTCTGTCTTCACACCTTGCAGCACATCTATCGTTTGGGTTATGCCGTTAGATGTCGTAAGCGTGATTTTTCCCCTGCGCTTTGCGCTGCCAGTGTTTTCGGTTACAAAAACAGGCACGGAAATCTCGTATTGATCTGTTTTCGCCGGTTTGTCAAGTATCACCGACTTCACATATCTGTCATCGCCATCCTTAAGGTTTATCCATTCGTCCGACGTTGCTATTTCCACCGAAGAGGAATATATTGTGCCGGTGATTTTGTCGTTTCCACCCTTATAGTCCGGGGTAAAGTAACAATAAGCCTTCAATTCGGCAAAATGCTCTGTGTCATACAAAAATGCAATTGTGCTGTCGCTGCGTATTATAACGGGATTTGGATTTGTGATGTTAAGCCACGACACCTGCACATAGGTCTTGCGCAGGGTTTTACCGTTGCTTTTTATCACGAACGTTGCCTTGCGGTTTTTTCCGTTGCTTGTCTGAATGTTCAGCGCGTACTGGCTGTAGTCTATCCTGTTGGCGGTGGAAATGTTTTTTGAAAACTCGTTGGGGGTGAACCAGTCGCCGTCTGTAACTGTCGCCGCCCATGAGTCCGTGCTCTGCACGGCAAGCGTGTCAGTCTGTTGGTCAGCGTATGCCACGCCCAATGGGTAAGGCACACCTATATAATGACTGCTGTTGCTGCCATTGTCGCACGAAGCGGCGAGAGCCACCACCGCCGCACACAAAATCAAAGATTTCAGTTTCATTTCATTTTCTGTTTTGTTGTTTTGCAAAGATATGAAGTTTATTCCACATGGTGCAACTTTTCGTATTCGGTTTCAAACAACCCGCGAATTTCCGCGTTTGTCAAAGCTTGGGGAAAATAGTGAAAAGCCGTTGACTTGCCGATGAACTTCAGCGATGCAGGACAGGCGGCTGTGGCTTCAAATGCGGGATGAGGGGAATAAACCGACTGCTCTCCCGTTGCAACAAGTCCGCCGTTTACATAAAGACAAGGAATGCCGTTCCTGCACACAAGCGTAATGAAGAAATCCTCCTTTTCGTTGTGCCTGTATTCGAGTATCAGCTTTTCCTTCATGTACTTTTCACAAACCCTGATGCAGTCTTTGCCTACCGTCATTCCCCACTGCGACTGGCCTATGCCGTTTACATCGCGCCCTTTGGCCGGGTACATCACAAAACCGTGGCCTGCCGCCGGCGAGGCAAAAGGCACAACCCACAGACTTACGGAAAACCCTTTGGCAAGAACCTCATTGGGGTCATAATGCCCTTGCACCATTTTTGCCGCATAGCCATAGCCTGCAACGGCAACCGGCAGCTCTTTTTTTCTCTGCTTTTTTTTGCGCGGCGGCACTGCTTCCGTATTCGGCTTTTTCCTCACAGTCTCCACAGAATAAATCTCCACAAGTTTCTCTTTCCCGCCGTTTTGCGCCTGTTTTGCGCAGCTCACCGCAGCCCGGTCAACAGGCGCAATGTCATAAACAAAGTTTTGCGCTTCCGACAGCCGGGCACACAATACAGAAAGAAGCACAAACACCAGACGCTGCATCAATACCAGTCTATATTAGTGGAGTAGCCGCTGCGCTTGTCCCATTTCAAAGCGTCGGCAAGAGTTGACGTTTTGGCGCGGAATGAGAAATTGTAGCTCGTGTATGGGCGCAAAACTATCGAGCAGGACATCATGAAGCAGTGCAAGTCCCTCGACAGCGACGCTGTTGTCATGGAAAGGCGGTGGTAATTGAAGTCGTAGCCCGAACTGAAGTTTATGTTCCACCCGTCTGAAATCTTGACATTGCCGGAAAAGTTAAGCGACTGGGTGTATT
>CAKRMO010000114.1 GCA_934364765.1 uncultured Bacteroidaceae bacterium
GCACCTGAAGGGCGAGAATAAGCAAAAACCAACCAAACTGTTTTAAGAAAGAGTTTACCATGTATTGCTGTTTTATTCCTGTGGCTGTTCCATTTCCTTTGCGTGCATTCTCAGGCTGTCAACCTCCGCTTTTACGGGACTTGCAATCACGCACACATCGCGCAGGTCGGCAAAGTCGGTGGCTAGGTTCACTTTCACGCGGTATGAAAGCCCGTCGCGGGAGTTGCCTATAGCAATGACCCTTCCCACAAAAAGCCCCGGGGGGAATATTGCCGAATTGCCGCTTGTCTCAACATAGTCGCCCACGTTGAAGCGTGCGTATCGCGGCACATCGCTAAGGTATGCTGTCAGCGGGCTTCCGCCCTCCCAGCCGAGGTATCCGAAAAAGCGGTGTCCGCGAATCCTGCAGCTTATGCTCGACTTCCTGTTCAGCACGGGCATCACTAGACTGTAGTTGCGGCTTGTCAGGAATACGATGCCCACTATGCCGCCGCCGCTTACAACTCCCATGTCGGGGCGCACTCCGGCGGCTTCGCCCTTGTCTATCACAATGAAGTTGTTTTCCTTGTTTATGCTGTTTGAAGTAACCTGTGCGGGGATGAGCCTGTAGTCTTCCAGCAGCTTGCGCTGTTTTTCCTCAAGCCAAAGGGAGTCCGCGCCCTGTCTGGCGAGAATGTCGCGCAGCTGGTTCACCTGCCTTTGCAGCATTATATTCCTTGACGTGAGGTCGCTGTTTATCTTGCCGAGGTTTATGTATGAAACGGCGTCAGCGTAAGTTCTGTCAACGGCGGCGGTGAACTCGTTTGCCGAGGTGAACCACACGCTCGCCTGATAGTCGTTGAAGCGCAACAGCATGACAAGCGCCGCGCTTTCAAGAAGCGCGAACACCACCCAGTGGAAATGGCTTTTTATGAATTCTATCAGATTGTGCATTCGCCTGTTTCGTAATTGCGGTGAGCCGTGGCTTTGCCGTGTGCGCCCCTATTCGCGAAAATGGTTAGAAGAGTGTCGCCTGCGTCCGCTCTCTAACCATTCGTGTTTGTTATGCGTGGGGCTGTGCCGCCACTTTCTTATCTCATAAGGAACGAGTAGCGGTTTACGTTCTTCAGTGCCACGCCTGTTCCCTTTGCCACGCAAAGCAGCGGGTCTTTGGCTACATGGAACGGTATGCTAAGCTTGTCGGTGAGTCGTTTGTCAAGCCCGCGCAGCAGTGCGCCGCCGCCTGTGAGGTATATGCCGTTGTGTACGATGTCGGCGTAGAGTTCGGGCGGTGTCTTTTCGAGCGCGTTGAGCACGGCGGTCTCGATGCTCGCTATTGTCTTTTCCAGACAGTGGGCTATCTCCTGATAGCAAACTGGCACTTCCATCGGGAGCGCGGTTATTCGGTTAGGCCCATGCACCACATAGTCCTCCGGTCCTTGCTCGCCAAGGTCGGTGAGTGCGCTGCCCACATGTATCTTAATCCTCTCGGCCATGCGCTCGCTCACTTTGACATTGTGCTGCCGTGCCATGTATTCGCGTATCTCCTTGTTGAAATCGTCGCCGGCAATCTTTATTGAGTTGTTCGACACAATGCCGCCAAGCGAAATAACCGCGATTTCGGTTGTTCCGCCGCCTATGTCAACAATCATGTTTCCCTCGGGGGCTTCCACGTTCAGGCAGTCCTTGGGGTCCATTCCCGCCTCAAGCTGCTCCTCGCCTATGCCTATTGCGGCAGCCATAGGCTCGAATATAAGGTAAACGTCGCGTCCGCCGGCGTGTTCGGCGCTGTCGCGCACGGCACGCAGCTCCACTTCTGTCGAGCCCGACGGCACGCCTATCACCATCCTTAGCGAGGGGGTGAAGAGGTGGTTGCGCTTTTGGGCGTTCTTTATCAGCCCGCGCATCATCTGCTCGCAGGCGTAGAAGTCGGCTATTACGCCGTCCCGCAAGGGACGTATCACGCGGTAGTTGTCGTTTGTTTTTTCATACATCAACTTTGCCTCCTCGCCCACTTTCACCATTTTGTTGGTGTTGCGGTCAAGGGCTACAATGGAAGGCTCGTTGACCACAATCTCATCGTTGTTGATGATGATTGTGTTTGCCGTTCCGAGGTCCATGGCAAGTTCCTGGGTGAATGAAAAGAATCCCATTTGTGTATTGTGGTTTTATGCCTTGTTTGTGGAGAATGCGTTTTCGCTTTTATTTGCCTTGTGCAAAGTATGAGTGGATTGCCGTGTCGTAATGGCTGCTTGTGGCGAATGCGCGCTCTGCAAAGTTGCGGCGGTCTTCGATGTCGGAATTTGCGCCCTTGGCGTTGAGCATTTCAAGAAGGTCGGCGTATTCCGCCTTTGAGGGCACAATCACAACGTCCTTGAAGTTCTTGGCCCCGGCGCGTATGAGCGATATGCCGCCTATGTCAATCTTTTCTATGATGTCGGCTTCCGAAGCCCCGCTCTTCACGGTTTCCTCAAAGGGGTAGAGGTCAACCACCACGAGGTCGATGGAGGGGATTTCGTATTGCGCCATTTCCTTTATGTCGCCGTCGTTTTCGCGGCGGGCGAGTATGCCGCCGAATATTTTGGGGTGGAGCGTCTTTACGCGCCCGCCGAGAATTGAGGGGTAGGTTGTTATTTCCTCCACTTTTGTGCAGGGGTAGCCCAGTTCCTCTATGAATTTCTGCGTTCCGCCCGTTGAGAGCAGCTTCACTCCCTCTTCGTGCAGTTTTTTCAGGATTTCTTCAAGTCCGTCTTTGTGGAAAACGGAAATCAGCGCGGTTTTGATTGCTTTTCTTTCTGCCATGGATTATAGTTTGTTACGGTCTCTGCGACCGTGCATTCTTGTAAATACGTATATAGTCAGGTGCAAAGTTACTAATTTTTCAGATATGCGCCTGATATTAAGCGGCAAAAAAGAAAATGTGCGCCAAACTCCGCTATTGCGCCGCCGTGGTTGTTTTTGTTACGGTTTTCTCGTATGCCACGTTTTGCTTGTCAATGTAGTCGAGCTGCACATAGCACACGGTCTCTTTGCCATATTGCGCGTTGGATATTGCGAGGTTTATTGTGCCTTGCCTTGTCTGCCAAACGGTGAAGTAGTCGCATTTCCCCTGCACGGTCAGGTCCATTTTCTGTTTGCTGTCGGGCGTTGCGGCGGAGTCTGTGTCGAACTTCTCGGTGCATTCCGCCGGTTTGCCGTATTTTTTCGTCAGCCGGGCTTTGAGGTCAGAATAGTTTGCGGCGAGCGAGTCCCACTGCTGCTTGTGTTCGAACGTTACGCCCACGGCAAACACGAGATCCTTCTTCGAACACGACTGTATGAACGCCGTGCAGCCTTTGTAGCCGGCGTAGCTGCCAAGCATCACCGCGTTTTTGTCGATGTTGGCGTTGAACTTCAAGCCTTTCCCCTCCATTTTGGTTACGAACGAGCTTACAGTGCCGTCGATTGGCGTGTTGAGGAATGCCATGTGCTCCATGGCGGTTTGCGCGTTTGCCAGCACTGCGGCGAGTGCGCAGACTATTGCCGTTGCTATCCTTTTCATTGTTGTTTGGGGTTTTGTTCCGTGTTTGGTTTTTGCAGCAGGAAGAACGCCGATGTGGTGAAGAAGTCGCGCACGTATGGAATTGCCGCTATTGCCTTGCAGAGGGTGCGCGGCGTGAGGCCGAACTTTGCCTTGTAGTGGGGGTTTATGAACCAGAAGTGGCGGTTTGCCACCGAAAAGCCCGCTTTCCGCGCCGTTTTTTCAAAGAGTTCTATCGTGGTGCGTGTCTCGCGTATGTCCATGAGTTCAAGCACGTCCTTTTCCTTTACGTTGCAGTTTTCGAGCGTCATGCGGTAGAGCGGCATGGGCAGCAGGTGCAGGAACGGCGCGTGCGAGCAGAATTTGCTGCGGCATATCTGCTGGTGCCCGCCAAACGGCATATACCACGCCGGGAAGCCGAAGAACGCGTAGCCGCCCGGACGCAGGAATCTCAGGGCTGCGGAAAGGAAGCCAAGCTTGTCGTGCACGTGTTCTATCACGTCGTGTGCGAGAACAATGTCAAACTTGCCGTCAAAGCCTTCACACTTGCTTGCGTCGTTGCAGATGAACGTGCCTTCCACGCCGTCTTGGGCGAAAAACGTCTTCGCCTGCTCGGTGCGCTCCTTCACTATGTCCACTCCCGTAACCTCGCACCCCCTTTCGGCGAACGGTTCGAGGTTTCCGCCCTCGCCGCAGCCTATCTCGAGAACTTTCATTCCGGGAACGATTTTCCCTATGTGCCTTTCGAGGTAGGGTATATAGTACGCCTCGCTTGTGGTTGCCAGTTCGTTGAAATAGCTCCGGCGGTCAAGATGTCGGTTTTGCATTGTATGTAGTATGTTGCATAAGTTGTTTGCAAATTTAGTGATTTCGTGCGGAATTGCTAACTTTGCCGCATAAAAATAGACAATTCCCCAAAACGCATACAATGACGAGAGTAACCGTAAACCCGGAATACGCGGGCAACCGCGAGCTGCGCGGCTTCATAGCCGGTATAGACCGCCTTTTCCCTTCGGGGGAGCTTGTGCAGCAGGGCAGCCGCAACACCCTGCGGCGTTTCACCGTGGGCGGCATGAGGGTTGTGGTTAAGCATTTCGGCAAGCCAAACCCTTTCAACCGCATGGTGTATTCGTTTCTGCGCAAACCCAAGGGCGTGCGTGCCTACGAGTATGCCTTCCGTGTGAGGGGCGCGGGTTTCAACACCCCCGAGGCGATAGCCTACATTGAGCGCAGAAGCTGCGGCATCATTGCCGACTCCTACTTTATAAG
>CAKRMO010000115.1 GCA_934364765.1 uncultured Bacteroidaceae bacterium
GTAAACATTTTTGCCCGAACATCCAAAATCGCAAATCCATTGTTTTGGCATTTATCCCGACCGAAGCGTCGCTTTTTCGCAACCATTTGATTTGCAGTACATTATCCTTAACTTCACCGATTTTGTAAGTTTCTGTTTTTCAGACGTTTGCAAGCGGCAAAAAAAAGGTCTGATGTAGTCTGGATTATATCAGACATAATTTTTCCTGCATAGGACATAGGAAAAATTATATCCTATGTAGTTTTTGCAGTTTCAGCATACAACTCACGGTCAAACCGCCTGTACGTTTCATAATGCACCTTTCTCTTTGCTTTTTACATTGAGATATGAATTCCACCGAGCTTTTCTCCACGAGCACAGTTGTCGTGCAACAAAGTGTCCGTCTTTTCAACGTTCACGCTTCCAAGCTGTCTGCTCATTTCCCAATTGTCCGACACATTCAGGTATTCCAGCTTTTCCGTTGCCACGCCAAGCGCATCAAGACCGTTAGCCGACACGTCTATCCGCTTCATGCTGTCCTGCGAGAAAAACAATTCAGAAAAACAGTTGCCGGACAAATCCACCACCCTCAATCTCGGAAAATCCTCTTTGCCAAAGGTAAAATCCAATTTTCTCACATCATTCCTTTTGCCGTCCAATTCCCGTTGTCTCTTCCCCAAGTGGCAGCTGCTCATATCCAATTCAACCAAGCTGGCAGGAAGCGTAAGGAGCAATTCACGGAAACCGACAACAATCTCGTTCCCAAAATCATTCCCGGAAAGGTTCAGTCTTTGTATATTATAAGGCCGCAACACAGGAAGCTTAACCAGACCTTGGTTTGAAAGGTCGCAAGTTTCTATGACTGTCGTACCTGGAGGCAGGGAGTACAATTCATCAAGGCTTCTAACCAGTTTTACCTTGTTCATGTAGTTTCCCCCAACAAAAATTCCATTATCATTGCAGTTTTCATGAACTCTGACCTCATTGACCACACCTGCGCCATTGTCATAACACTGTTTTTCCACTTTGGTGTGTTTGGGTGTCCTCAAAGTGCCTATCCTGTTGTAAGACACATTCAGATATTTCAGATTAGGAAAATCATGTGCCCTGAAATACATATTTGAAACAAAATATTCCAACGGCGCAATTGGAGGAAGATGTTTGTAATATCTGTTTGAATAATAATGTTCATCCATCACAACACCGATATTGCAATAGGAGAAATCGGCCTCCGACAGACTTGGCGGGAGATTGTAAGTGCCGCACTCTATCCTCAACTCGTTATGCGACATATCCAATCTCTTAATGTTGTATAGTTTAAGCACAGGCATTTCTGTAATGCCGTGGTATGACAAATCACATTTTTCGACAACCGTTCCCTTGGGAGGAAGCGAATATAGTTGTTCAAGACTTGTTACCAAAGCAACAACAGTGTCTTTATTATTAATGCAATTCGCTTCACAGCCACTTCCTGATTTCCCGCAAAAAATGCCATTTGACGCCAACAGGCACGCGCAAATCAAACCACATAAGTTAGCAAACTGCATTACTTGTAAAAAGCATTATCAAATTTCACTTAATACCCATATCAGAAGCGAATATTCCTTACTCAATTATTGTTCAGCAACTTGGCAAGGCAAAGCTTCTGCTTATTATACCCTTGCTATTCCATGTTTTCGTACCTGCGGTCGTATTCAGAACTAACTTCTATCAAGACTCCATCATCGTACTTTTTCATATAATCATGCTCCTTGAGCCTTTTATTGTTCCGAAATCGTTGTGATCCCTCCCCTCTGCCGTTTGCGGATAAAAAACATCCACAAACTCATCGGAAAATCCTCTATTTTGCAGGTACTCTGCGCGTTCCCCATCATTTTTCCCATTTATCCATGATTGATGATACCAATAATAATGTTTTGCGTGCAGTGCTTCATGAGTGAATGCAGAAGAAAATGTATCATCTACAGTTCCGTTAAATTGATGTCCCGAGCTTTTATCCTTTCCCTCAAAACTATAATAAAAACCACTTTCATTCACCATTTTACTATTGATCGTTATGGTATTTGTCGCATTACTCGTGTCCATAGCAACCATGTTATTATTTTCATCATTGGGAATATCTTCAAGATTTATTGTAAGTTTAGAATGCCCTTCCACATATGGCGTTAAAACGTTTCTCAAAATTTGGCTTGAATATAGCAATTCAGTCAATTGAGTTGCCAAAGCATCATTAGCCATCACATTTTCGCTAAAATAAATGCCTTTATAAGGATGGTTTGTTACGGGAATACCTAAACCAGAGCCACAACTTGTTCCGCTTCCACATCCATGCGGTTGCCAGCCGCCACTTCCGCTTCCGTTACCACAGCCACAACCATACACATCGGCGGCATATCTCCCACTCAAAATTTCATCCACCAAATCTTTTCCTATAATGTGTAGTTTTTTGTTCTCTCCTTTTCCCATAACACAAATATCTTAACAGTATTCCGCTACAAATATAATTAAAAGAAAGATTACGGCAAAAAAAGGTCTGATGTAGTCTGGATTATATCAGACATAATTTTTCCTGCATAGGACATAGTTTTTTCTACGTCCTATGTAGTTTTCGGGGTATATGGGAAATGATGTGCCATTATGGTTTTGCGGAAATTGCAGGGGCGTATAGCCTACGCCCTGAATGCCGCCGCACATAGCGTTTCATGCAATATCACATATCATGGCATTCAAAGAGACACCATGCTTTCATCAACCCAAACCGGCAGGCACACAAAAACTTGGGAACAACAAAAAAGGAACTTTGCATTGAAGTTCCCTTTGATTTTGAGGTGCCAAGCAGATTCGAACTGCTGTACACGGTTTTGCAGACCGTTACCTAGCCACTCGGTCATGGCACCGTTGTTTGCTTGCGGGTGCAAAAGTAAGAAATTAAGCCGAAACAGCCAAACGCCGCCTAAAATTTCTTTCCGCCAAATATCATTTTAGCCGTGAGGAGAATGATTTTCATGTCCCCCCAAAGCGAGCGCGTCCTCAAATATTCAAGATCCATGTTGAGGCGTTGCAGCATCTTTTCCATTGTGTCGGTATATCCGTTGAAGAGGGTCGCCATTGACGTAAGCCCCGGGCGCATCTGGTATATAAAGCGATACCTTGCGTCGCGCTCCATTATCTTGTCAATGAAAATCTTCCTTTCGGGACGGGGGCCGACAATGCTCATGTCGCCCTTCAAAACATTCAGAAGCTGCGGAAGCTCGTCAAGGTGGTGAACGCGCAGGAACTTGCCGAAGCCTGTTACGTGCGCCTTGTCCTCGCATGGCGTAAGCCGCGGGCCGTTTTCCTCAAAGTCCTCGCTCAGTGTGCGGAACTTGTAAATCATAAACGGCTTGCCGCCAAGCCCTATGCGCTCCTGTTTGAAAATTACGCTGCCCTTTTCGGTCAGCTTCAGTCTCAAAGCTATATACAAATACAGCGGCGTTGTCAAAAGCATGACCAGTGCCGCCCCGACAAAGTCGCACAGCCTCTTCACCGCCTTTGCCGGAGCGCACATATTGTCAGCCATTTCGGTTGGTGCGCCGTCTGTTTCAATTGCTTTTATATTTTGCACTCTCTTATATGTCCCTTTTAATAATATATAACTTTGCGTTACTCTTTTTATTGTGCCAATGCAGATTATTTGGTGTGCTTTAACGGTTCCAGAACTATCTCGGAACGCCGCGCGTCATGCGAGGAATAAACCACGGCGGCGTATTTGCACAGCAACCCGTACAATTTCCCGCCAAACAGTCCTTCGGCAAACGGCGTTTGCGCTATCGAACGCGGAAAGGCTCTTGCATAGCATAATTTGCCTTTTGCCTCGTGGGGAAAGTCAGGCAGCACGACCTCTTCGGCTTTCCCAGCCGCCTTTGCGCCGTAGCGGCACAAAAGCCGGCCGTCCTTCCTCACGCCAAACTCAAAACTTTTTCCGTTGAGCGAGCACTTGTAGCCTCCGTCCCGAGTCTTTTCCACCTTGCCCTGCGAGTTGTCCTTTTTCCATTGGGAAATGCCGTCAAGAAACGAGGCATCCTTTATTTCTGCCACAAGCGAAAAACTCATGCCGCCTTTTTCATCGATGCCGTCAAGCGACAAAAGCGCGTCGCCGTCAATGCCGCCGATTATTTTCCCGAAATCCGCCACAACACTCATAGCCGCCCAAATTCCTTTTGCCGACTTGTCGGCACGGAGCCGTCCGGCGAGTTTCCTGCCGTCAATTCCCATAAGAGCATAAGCCATTGAGCCGTCCGCAACGCGCTCCCCGTCCATTCCGCCCTTATACGGCTTCAGTTCAGACGGCTTTGGCAATTCGCCGCCACCCGCCGCCGTCAGCTCATTCCTCATTATAATCCCTCCGTCCTCGCCGAACGTGCAGGAAGATTCAAGCAATACGGAATCCGCGTCGGCCTCTCCCGAAACTTGCAGGGACAGCATGGTGCGCAACACGGACGGCAAGGACGAAAGCCGCGCCACAAGTTTTGCGCCGCCCTGCATTTTCTCCAGTCTGCCAAACAGTTCGCTGCCGCCAATGCCGCTGCCGCTTTTGAACATCGCACTCACGGTGCGGCGCATGAAAGGCTGCTCGCCTGCCACCACAGGCCCTATGACAAGGAGCGCGTTGTCATTCCACGCCACCTGCCAGTTCGAGTTCCACACCGCCCAATGCAAACCCGCGCTGTTGTCTCTCTGCGAAAAATCCTTGGATGCCGAAACCGCATTCAAAACATCCTTTTCATCGTCCACCGCCAAAACA
>CAKRMO010000116.1 GCA_934364765.1 uncultured Bacteroidaceae bacterium
TGTCGGGAAGCCCGGCCTGGCGCAGTTGCGGCCCCACCTTGCCTTTAAGCCCAGCCACGGTTGACACGATGCTGCGGTCTATGGGGTATTTCCCGAGAATGCTGTCGAGAGGCTTCAGAAAATCGTTGCGGCATGAGTCCTGGAACACTATTCCGCCGTCTGCGAAAACGGCTATCTTGGCGGATGAGTTCCCTATGTCGATAATCAGCTCCATGTTTTTTTGTGTCCCTGTATGCTTTTGCCTGGCGGGTTTACCACTCCTTCATCAGTTTTTCAAGGAAATTGTCGAGGTCATCGTCAATCTTCCTTATCATTTCATCGTCAAGCACCACGGTGTCCGCCTCCACGCAGTAGAGGTTTGCCACCGTTTCGCCGTCCTCGTTCACGAGCAGTATGTCGTATGGCTTCATTATCCCCGCGTTCAGCAGCTGCGTGTGCAGCCCTGCAATGCAGCGGCGCAGCACGGGCTGCAGCTCTTCGCAAAAGTCGTCTTGCGCGTTTCCCGCCAAATCTTCCGCCACGGTGCGGGCAAGTTCGTTGTTGTCGTCATCGCTTACGGCTATCTCCCCCGTGTCGGGGTTCGCCTGTATAAGTATGTCGGTCATGGGCATTGCCTCGTCAGATGGCGGGAACGCCCCGATTGCCTGCAATATGACGCTTTTTATTTGTTGCTGAGTATGCTCGCTTGCTTTCATCACCTGTCGGATTACGCATTATGTGCAAAAGTACTACTTTTTTCTTTTTCATTTGTGGCACAATATATAAAAGATGTAACACGCCCCGCAAACAAAGGGGAAGTGCGTTTGCGGTGCGGCGTTTGTTGCCCGTAAAGGCGCATTCTGCCCACGACGCAAAAACTACATAGGACATGGAAAAAACTATGTCCGATGTAGGAAAAATTACATCAGACGTAGAAAAAATCATATCAGACTTGCTAAAAGCTGTTGCCTCCAAGTTAGGGGCGAAACTTCACGTCGGGATTGAAGGCGTGGATTATGCCGCCATATTTGGCTATTTCCTCATTGCTCATGTACCGGGCGTTGTGTGAAAGCCGCATCGCCTTGCCATTTTCATTGACAGGGTATGTTTGAACGTGTACAACACCCTTTGGAAATGATTTCCCATCACCGCCTTTATTCACATGAACGTGTCCCCAATCAAAATCTATACAATGTTTTCTGTCAATATATAGCTTGGCTTGAACGACTTTCCCGTCAAGTCCAACCCGGAAATACATATCGGAGGTGTCCGCATACGCGGGCAGCCCTGTATGGTCTGTGTCTCCGTCTTTGATATAATGAACTGCTTTCCCGCGAATGCCATTCACGGTTTGGGGTTTGAAACGCTTGTGGTCTTCATAGAGGTATTGTGAGAAACCTCCGCCCTTTACGTATTCCCTCTGGTTTCCCATAGTTATATGTCATCATAGTTGTGGTCATATTCAACGCCGGCATAGTCTCTGGCACGCAGCCATTGGAAAAGAGTGATATCCTTGTCAAGGAATCCGCCTTCTTTAAGATTTAGCTTTAAAGCATCATACAAACACATTACATGCAATTCCTCAATGCAGCCCTCTTTACCTACTATATATTCTTCAAAAATACATCTAACGATGTATAACCTGTCTTCGTTATTTTTCTCGGATAGTATAAGGTCGTTAGCAACAGTCAGGACGTTCTCCTCCTTATAGCGCAGTTTCTCAAAGAACTCTCGCTCGTTGGCTGATTGGTAATGGGTTTCCATATACTCAAACAGGGCTTTGTCCTCTTTGATTAATTCATTTGCTGTCATATCTGAAATGTTTGGTTATGTGATCTTCGAAGTAATGAACAGGGATGTCAAGCTTAGGAAGTTCATCTTGCTTGCCACCATACACAATGAGTTTGGTAGGGCTTTTCTCATCTACGAGTTTTTGAATGGCGTATTGCCACAAATGTTTGGCCTGTGGGCAGTGGTCATGCCCGATACCGCAAACAGCTGTAACGCTATGTTCTGCCAAGCCTTCAAAGCAATAGCTAAATGAATTTGCATTCCCCCAGCTTGCCGTTTGGATAACATTGAAGCCGATAGATTGCCAGTAGGCGGCAGCGAACCGGGAGCGATATACGTTCTGCATATTAATGAAGACAGGAGTATCGACATAAAGGCTAAGGTCTGGCGCAAACAAAACATCGCAATTTGCCAATGTTGAAGTGGTTTCTTCGAGTCTGTCTGTGACAGCTTTTATAAAAGTATAGTCATTCTGAAAGAAATGCACAGCCCATCTGCCTTCACGGTGTTTGCTCCTGTCCTTATACGAGAACAAATCAAAATCCAGGCTCTCTGGATTGTATGCCGACAATATTGGAAAATGGTGTTCGTCAGTAAACCGCATATTGTGGGTGAGATGCATATTGTCGCACGTAATCTTGCGTTGAACACTATAAGGAAGTTTGCGTAGGAGGCGGTTCTTTCCTCTTTTAGTATGTTCCAAGGTGTACATGGTCTTTTTTGAAAATAGAGATGGATTGTGTGGCCACATTTTCAGGAAACGTTCTTTTTTAAGCATAAATTTTTTTGTTCATGAAAAACGGTGAATTATAAGTGCGGTCAGTTTGAAAACAGGCTAACCGTTTGCATAATTAAGAAAATTCTTCTCTTGCCGTCCGTGAGACACAGAGTCTTGTCATTGGGAAGTACAACTCCGACTCCTCGTGTTGTCCGTCAACAACATGGGGAATATCTTTATTTTTGCCTGTCGTGTCTTAGTCATAGCAGTTGCTTTATTGGTATTAATCGGGTGTGTTATACGGTTGTTTAAGACAATTTGTATTCGATTGTGAATGTTGTTATTTTTCTGAAGTTCTTTTTTTTGCCTCCTGTTTCAAATTATCGGTGTTATTCTTTTGCAAAGGTAAACTTTATTTTTTGATTTAGCGAAATGTGTGGCTGCAAATTATAGCATAGCAATAGTTCTGCCAAAGATATGTGTGGAATGCGCATGACCAAAAGCATGGAAACTGTAATGGGGCAAATGATGGCGCATGAATTTTCGTGCATCATTGTGCGGGAATATGAGAATACAGACAAGTTATGTGATGCCCGCTACTATTGCACGGTTATCGGGAAGGCGCAAACCAGTGGGATAATACAGCGTTAAGGGGAGGAATGCCTGCTGGAGCGTTCTGCGGCATAATATGGGTATGACGCAAAAACTACATCGGATGTGGAAAAAACTATGTCCTATGCAGGAAAAATTATGTCTGATATAATTCAAACTACATCAGACCTTTTTTTCGCCGTTGCAAGTGGCTGAAAAACAGTAACAAACAAAGGATGTTTGTTTTACTGTAACGTTTTGAAAATCAAGCTGTTTTGAAAAACGGGCGTTTTGTGTGCCGGTGGCGGGGACGGACTTGGAAAATTGGCGCTGCATTGCCGGGCGTGCGGGCCGGAACTGCATTTGCCGGGCAAGCGTGGCGGCATTATTTGTTTGTGTTGCGATAAAACACTAAATTCGCGCATATATTATACCATCATGCAGAACAAATCTACAAAGGAGGAGCAAATACTCATAAGGATAACCGGAAAGGACCGGCCGGGACTCACGGCATCGGCCATGGAGGTTCTTGCACGCTATGGCGCAAACATTCTCGACATAGGGCAGGCCGACATACACAGCACACTGTCTCTCGGAATTCTGATAAGGATAGACGACATTTCGGCGGGACAGGTGATGAAGGAGCTGCTGTTCAAGGCTTCGGAGCTGAACGTGCAGATAGGTTTCGACCCTGTTACCGATGACGAATACGAGGCTTGGGTGAACCAGCAGGGCAAGAACCGCTACATTCTCACACTCATAGGGCGCAGCCTTTCGGCGCGGCAGATTGCGGCGGCGGCAAAGGTGATTGCGGCGCAGGGGCTTAACATCGATTCCATATTGCGCCTCACCGGGCGCATGAGCATCGTGCACCCCAAGCGCAACGTGAGGGCCTGCATAGAGTTCTCCTTGCGCGGAACGCCGAGAGACTATCCCGAAATGCAGAAGGAGCTTATGGAGCTGTCGTCGGAGTTCGGAATAGACTTTTCGTTCCAGAACGATGATATGTACCGCCGTATGCGCCGCCTTATATGCTTCGACATGGACAGCACGCTGATACAGACAGAGTGCATTGACGAACTGGCGAAGCGCAACGGAGTGGGCGGCAAAGTGGCGGAAATCACGGCGCGTGCCATGCGCGGGGAGATTGACTTCAAGGAGAGCTTCACGCAGCGGGTTGCCTTGCTCAAGGGACTTGATGTGGGCGTGATGAGGGACATTGCCGAAAACCTGCCGATAACCGAGGGGACTGACAGGCTTATGTCGGTGCTGAAAAAGTGCGGCTACAAAATCGCGATACTCAGCGGCGGGTTCACCTATTTCGGAGAGTATCTGCAACGCAAATACAACATAGACTACGTTTATGCCAACGAACTTGAAATCGGCGATGACGGAAAGCTGACGGGGCGGTATGTGGGCGAGATTGTTGACGGCACGCGGAAGGCGGAGCTGCTCAGGCTCATTGCGCAGGTGGAGAAGATAAACCTTGCGCAGACCATTGCCGTGGGCGACGGGGCAAACGATTTGCCCATGATTTCGGAGGCGGGGCTCGGGATTGCCTTTCACGCAAAGCCGAAGGTGATAGCCAACGCCCGGCAGGCGATAAGCAACATAGGGCTTGACGGAGTGCTTTATTT
>CAKRMO010000117.1 GCA_934364765.1 uncultured Bacteroidaceae bacterium
AGTCTGCGACTTCTCAATTCCGGCACGCTGCGCGGCAATGTTCTTTTTGTGCGAAGCAATTTCGTCTTCAATTTTCTGATTGCGGGTCTGAAGCCGGCTTATCTCGTCCTCTATGTCCTGCACCTCGAGCGGGAGCTCTCCGCGAAGGCTTTTAATCTTGTCGATTTCCGACATGAGCGTCTGCAGCTTGTAAAGGGCGCTGAGCTTCTCCTCCACTGTCATTTCGTTGGAGTCCTTGTTCACTTCTTTAATCAGTGTTCAAAGATATTTTATTGGATTTGTTTCTATTTTGGTTGTGTCCACGCGCAGTGCGGGAAATTCCGCCCTGATTATGCCGCTGAAAATCTCTGTCGTGAACTTCTCCGTCTGGTAATGCCCCGCCACGGCAATATGTATCTCGTCCTCGTGTCCGAACCAGTCGTGGTAGTGCATCTCTCCCGTGAGGAAAGCGTCGCAACCCGCTGCAATGGCGTTCTGCAAAAGGAAAGCCCCCGCGCCGCCGCATATTCCCACTCTGGAAATGCCGCGCCCAAGGCTGCAATCGTTGTGCATAAGGCATTCAACGCCGAACACGCCCTTCACCCTTTGCAAAAACTCCGCCGCGCCAAGCGGCTGCGGAAGCACGGCAATGACCCCGCTGCCGCTTTCGGCATCCTTGGGCAGGAGAAAGCCCTCCACCGCCGCGCCGAGCTTTTCGGCAATCTTGTAGTTCACCCCATCGCGGGCGTTGTCAAGGTTGGTGTGGGCGGCATACACGGCTATGCGGTTTTCTATCGCCCCGGCAACGCAGCGTTCCACCGTGTTGCGTCCGGCGATGCACTTCAGCCCCCGGAAAAGCAGCGGGTGGTGGGCCACAATGAGGTTCGCGCCGCAGGCGGCGGCTTCGTCCACCACAGCCTCGGTTACGTCCAAACACAATAAGACCCCTGAAACTTCCGCCTCCGTTTGTCCAATCTGCAAGCCTGCATTGTCGAAGCCGTCTTGCAGCGGCAGAGGCGCGAAACGCTCAAGGGTCGCAATGACATCCTTTATCTTCACGCGGATATGTTAATTCTTTACAAGTTGCAAAGATAGCCATTTATTTTGGTTTGCAGCCGTTTGGAGGGCGTTTATATGAACAAAAAACTCCGCCCTCGCCATCGCGGCGAAAGCGGAGCGGAAAAATACACACAAACCTTGATTGTTCCATATATATAATGCGTGCCTGTTACGGCACTTGCATGGCGTCAGAAGTCCCCGCCCATGCCGCCGGGTGCGCCGAAGTTTTCCCCGGGTCTTCCCCCGGGCCCTCCGCCAAAGCCTCCGCGCCCTCCTGCACGGTTGTTCATTCCCGGCATAACCTGCGGCCGCGGCATCACCACCTTGTATGCGTTTGCCGCGCCCACTTGCGCCTTGAACTTGGCGTAATACTCCTTGCGCAGCTGCAGTTCCTTTTCCTGCTTTTCAAACGATGCGTTCATCAGGCTGTCGGCTTTCGCGTCGGTCATCGCGGCACGCTTGCCTTTCTCCCGTCTGCCGGTCTTGCCCGCGCCGTCCTTTTCCTTTTTCCCCGCAAACCGCAAAGCCTGCTCCTTGTTCTTGTACTCCTCGAACAGCTTCATGAAGTCGGCAGCCTTGGAGTCGTCGAGTTTCATTTCCCCAACAAGCCTCTCAGCCTGTTTCGCCACCATTGCCTTGCGCATTTCCTCGCGGTTCTGTCCGTCCTTTGCCTTTTCCTGCGCCAACACCCCTTTGGGCGGGAACGCTGAAAGTGCGAGCATTGCAAAAATAAGCTTTTTCATGTTCACCTTGTCTTTTAGTTGTTAGTTTTTTCCGCCTCCCCTTTCGGAGGCTTTCACAACTTAGACGGTGTAAAATAAGCGAAAGTTTAAGAGTTGCGCCGCACACCGGCCCTAAAAAACCGACCAAATGCAGTTTTTGGCAGACGAGCTGCACGCGCCGCCCCTTTTTGCCTTTGCTTATTTCCGCGCCTAAGAAATTTGTAGTAATTTTGCATTCAAACATTAAACCACAGCACCATGGCAAGGAAGACAGGCAAGGATCTGGTTACAATAGAAACCCTTCCGAAAAAGGAAATCGAACACCTGCTTGAAATGACGGCGGAGTTTGAGGCCCATCCCAACCGCAACATTCTTAACGGCAAGGTTGTCGCCACGCTTTTCTTTGAGCCTTCAACGCGCACACGCCTCAGCTTTGAGACGGCAGCCGTGCGCCTTGGGGCGAAAGTAGTAGGGTTCAACGACCCAAAGGTTACATCCACATCGAAGGGCGAGACACTCAACGACACAATACAGATAGTGTCGAACTACGCCGACGTGATTGTGATGCGGCACTTCCTTGAGGGGGCGGCAACCTACGCCGCCGAAGTTTCGCGCCGCCCTATACTGAATGCGGGCGACGGCGCAAACCAGCATCCCTCGCAAACCATGCTCGACCTCTATTCCATAAAAAAAACGCAGGGCACGCTCGACGGACTTAACATTTACCTTGTGGGCGACCTAAAATACGGGCGCACGGTGCACTCGCTGCTGATGGCCATGAGGCACTTCAAGTCAACTTTCCACTTCATAGCCCCCAAAGTGCTTGAGATGCCCGAGGAATACAAAGTGTTCTGCAAGGAAAACAACATTGAATACACCGAGACTTCCGACTTCAACGAGGACGTGATTGCCGATGCCGACATTCTGTACATGACCCGCGTGCAGCGCGAACGCTTCACCGACCTCATGGAATACGAGCGCGTGAAAAACGTGTACATCCTGCGCCGCGAAATGCTGCGCAAATGCAAAAAAACGATGAAGATACTCCACCCGCTGCCAAGGGTGAACGAAATCGCGCCCGACGTTGACAACGACCCGCACGCATATTATTTCCAGCAGGCCCAGAACGGACTCTACACCCGCGAAGCCCTTATATGCCGCTCGCTCGGCCTTTCGCTCGACGACATACGCAACGACAAGACAATCCTAATGTAAACCCAAAGCACGCAACATAATGGGAAAGACAACCAACAAGCAGGAAATAATGGTGCCCGCGCTGAGAAACGGGACTGTGATAGACCACATACCATCGGACAAGCTGTTCCAGGTGATGTCGCTCCTGCACCTCGACACCCTGAAAAGCGAAATGATATTCGGATACAACGTGGGAAGCCTGAGGATGAAGGGCGGGAAAAGCATCATAAAGGTGAGCGACCGCTATTTCACCGACCAGGAGCTTAACCAGCTTTCGGTGATAGCCCCCAACGTTACGCTGAACGTGATTAAGGAATACGAGGTGTGCGAAAAGCGGCAGGTGGTGATGCCCGACGAACTCCACGGCATAGTGAAGTGCGCAAACCCCAAGTGCATCACAAACCACGAACCCATGACCACGAGGTTCAAGGTAATAGACAAGGAAAAGGGGCTGATACGCTGCCACTACTGCGAAAAGGAGCAGACAATCGACCCCGCCAAGCTGATAAAATAAGGACATACAAAAACGAAACAATAAAACCGCTAAACAAGAAATGAAAAGAGATCCGGAGATTTTCAAGCTAATTGAAGCTGAACACCAACGCCAGCTCGAAGGAATGGAACTCATTGCCTCCGAAAATTTTGTAAGCCCCGAGGTTATGGAAGCCATGGGGTCCTACCTCACAAACAAATACGCCGAGGGATATCCCGGACACAGATACTACGGAGGCTGCCAGGTTGTTGACCAAGTGGAGACCCTCGCGATAGAAAGGGTGAAGAAACTCTTCGGGGCGGAATACGCAAACGTGCAGCCCCACTCGGGCGCACAGGCCAACGCCGCCGTACTGCTCGCCGTGCTGAAACCCGGCGACACTTTCATGGGGCTGAACCTTGACCAGGGCGGGCATCTCTCGCACGGCTCGAAAGTGAACACATCGGGCGTGCTCTACAACCCGGTGGGCTACAACATCAACCCGGAAACCGGGCGCGTTGACTATGACGACATGGAGAAAAAGGCGCATGAGTGCAAGCCCAAGCTGATTATCGGCGGCGGCTCAGCATACTCGCGCGACTGGGACTACAAACGAATGCGCGAAATCGCCGACTCGGTTGGCGCACTGCTGATGATTGACATGGCCCACCCCGCAGGGCTTATAGCCGCACACCTGCTGAACAACCCGCTCGAATACGCCCACATCGTAACGTCCACCACCCACAAGACACTTCGCGGCCCGCGCGGCGGAATTATCCTGCTCGGCAAAGACTTCGAGAACCCATGGGGGCTTACAACCAAGAAAGGCGAAGTTAAGATGATGAGCACACTGCTCAACAGCGCGGTGTTCCCCGGAATACAGGGCGGCCCGCTCGAACACGTCATCGCCGCAAAGGCTGTTGCGTTCAACGAGAACCTGCAGCCCGAATTCACGGAATACGCAAAACAGGTGAAGAAGAACGCCGCACGCCTTGCAGACCAGCTCATCCAGAAAGGCTTCAACATAGTGAGCGGCGGAACTGACAACCACTCAATGCTCGTTGACCTCCGCTCCAAATATCCCGACCTCACTGGCAAGGTGGCTGAAAACGCCCTTGTCGCCGCAAACATCACCGTGAACAAGAACATGGTGCCCTACGACACCCGCAGCGCGTTCCAGACTTCGGGAATACGCCTCGGAACGCCCGCAATAACCACACGCGGCGCAAAGGAGGACATGATGGACCTTATTGCCGACCTTATAGACGAAGTGCTCAACGCTCCCG
>CAKRMO010000118.1 GCA_934364765.1 uncultured Bacteroidaceae bacterium
TCGGACATAGGAAAAACTGCATAGGACGTAGGAAAAATTATGTCTGATATAATTCAAATTACATCAGACCTTTTTTCTGCCGTTTCAAGCTCTTGAAAAACAATTCGTTACAAAAGGAGTTTCTTGTATGGCTATTGTTTTGCAAGTCAGCACCTTACGCTTTTCGGGCTATATTGAAAAGTTTTCCGGCGGCAGGTTGCCTGTGCGGTGTTCCTTGAGGCGTTTCAGGAGTGCTTCGCCGAGGTTGTCCTTGGGCTTGAGGTTCAGCTTTGCGCGTATGTGGGTGCGCTGGCTTGTGATGTTGCCCTGTGTCTTGCCGAGTGTGGCGCAGATTTCCGACTGTTTCTTGCCTTGCAGGATGAGCCGGCATATTTCCGTTTCCGATGCGCTGAGTTCCGGGAAGGCTTCGGCTATTGTGGAGAGTTGGGTGTTTTTTTTCACGAGGTGGTCGTTGAGCGCGGCGAAAAGCTTTTCCTTGCTTTGGTCGTCCATTATGCTGAGCAGGCGTATGGTCTGCTTTTCCGAGGGTTTTTCCTCCTTTCCCAGTTTCAGCAGTTCCATGGCCTGACGCTTGTCGAGCCCCAGCAGCTTAGTGAGGTTTTTTTCGTCCTCTTGCAGCTCGGTGTTCTCCAGTTGCATGCCCTTGAAGTCGTCCAGCAGCTTGACGCCGAGGAATGATATCAGCACGCAAATGATTGTGAAGAGCGGCAGGAGGTTGCTTATGTCCTTGTCTCCGGAAATTATTGAACAGGCCAGGTATGTGGCGAATATTATGAAGCTCATCGCGTGGGGGGTGTGCTTGAAGTGGCTTATGAGTGAAAGCATGAGCATCGCCATGGACAGCACCATGTCGCCGAGGATGACTGTGCGGTAGTAGTTTTCGCCGGCGCGGAACGCGCTGTAAACCATCGCTGCCGAGAATGTGAGCTGTGCGATGTAGAGCTGTGTTTTGAGGGTGGCGGTGAGGGTGATGGCGCGTTTCAGGAAGGCCGTGTCCAAAACTAAAATCAGGGCGAGCCATGCGGTGTTTATCCTTACAAACACGGGTTCGGTGTCAATCAGCAGTCCGAGAACGTTGAGCGGCACTATGAGCAGTATGCCCAGCGTGGAGAACAGCAGCACCGTAAGCCTCTGCCTCTCTATGGCGTTTGTGGCGTAGAGGGCCGACATTCTTTCCGCCGGGGCGGCGATGTGCTTGTGGAAAAACTCCCGCAGCTTGTTTCTTCCCTGTTTGCTTGGTTTCATTGGCGGTTGGGGTTTTTGTAACTGCAAAAGTAACGCTTTGCCGCCAAAGCGCGCCGCCGCCGCAGAAACAAATGGGACTTTTGCCGCCGGGCGGGAGAAAATTGGCGTGCCATGCCGCGTGTGCGGGCGGAAAGCGTTATATTTGTATAGTGATAATCGAAAAACTGACAGGACGATGAAAAAAGAGATAGTAAGCGGGAACGCTCCCGCCGCGATAGGGCCTTACAGCCAGGGGATTGAGGCCAACGGTTTTGTGTATGTGTCGGGGCAGCTGCCCATTGACCCTGTAAGCGGCGAGTTCCCCGACGGCGGGGTGGCTGCGCTGACCAGACAGTCGCTCGACAACATAAGCGCAATTCTTTATGAGGCAGGCCTCACGATGCGCGATGTGGTGAAGACTACGGTGTTTCTGACCAGCATGAAGGACTTTGCCGAGATGAACGAGGCATATGCGTCGTATTTTGAAGACGTTGCCCCGGCGCGTTCTGCGGTTGAGGTGAAGGCTTTGCCCAAAGGGGCGCGGCTGGAGATAGAGGCGGTTGCTGCAAAATGAGGAGGATAGGCGTTTTCTGCTCCTCGCGCGGGGACATAAGGAAGGAATTTCTCGACGCGGGGCGGGAGCTTGGCGCGGAAATAGGCAGGCGCGGGGCCGAAATGGTTTACGGCGGCTCGAAATGCGGGCTTATGGACGTTACGGCGCAGGCTGTGCGCTCCGCCGGCGGACGCACGGTGGGCGTGATGCCGCAGGTGCTGCTCGACAGGGGGCTTGAGGCGGATGCCGACTTGGTGTTCTACACCGCCAACCTTGACGACCGCAAGGCCACCATGCTGCGTGAGGCCGACGTGTTCGTGGCGCTGCCGGGAGGAATAGGCACGCTCGACGAGGTGTTCACCGTTGTGGCGGCAAACACCCTCGGCTACCACAGCAAGACCACCGTATTATATAATGTGTGCGGGTTCTGGCAGCCGCTGGTTGAGGCCTTGCAGAAAATCGATGCGGAAAAGATGATGGACTGCCAATGGAGGGAGCGGCTGAAAGTGGCGTCGTCCCCCGAAGAACTGTATGGCATGATTTTTTGAATATCCGCAATATAACAGGACAAAATGCAGGGGCGGCAAAAAAACAAATATTTTTTTTGCAACCCCTGTAACTTTTCCCCAACCCAAACGTCTTTTAAGTAGAGAACGATGAAAAAGCTCAGTTTCCGCGATGATGTGCTGCCGCTGAAGGACAAAATCTTCAGGCTTGCGCTCCGCGTAACGCTTAACAAGGCAGAGGCCGAGGACATCGTTCAGGACGTACTGATGAGAGTGTGGGACAGGCGCGATGAACTCGCGGAGGTGGCCTCGGCAGAGGCTTACAGCCTGACGGTTTGCAGAAACCTGTCGCTCGACCGCCTGCGGCGCAAGGAAAACTCCAACGCCCGCCTTGACGATGCGCCGCCAACCGAATCCGATGACGACACGCCCGACGAGCGGATGGTGCGCAGCGAGCGGCTCGGCAACATAAAAAGGCTCTTCAACAGGCTTCCGGTGGCGCAGCGGGCGGCAATGCAGCTGCGCGACGTGGAGGGGAAAAGCTACAAGGAGATATCCCTGATTACGGGCCAGACCGAGGAGCAGGTGAAGGTGAACATATTCCGCGCACGTCAGTACATACGCAAACAAATGGAGAAGATAGAGAATTATGGACTATAGTTATATCGACAAACTGCTGGAACGCTATTGGCAATGCGCCACCTCTGTTGAGGAAGAGGAGGTGCTGAGGGCTTTCTTCCGCCAAAGGGAGATGCCGCAACGCTTTGAGCGATACCGCAGCCTGTTCAACTATGAGGATCTTGCCGCTTCGGAACGCCTGGGGGCTGATTTCGACGAAAAGATGTTGCGCATGGTGGGGCAGACAGTTGTACGTGCGCGCCGCATACCGTTTGCCGTGCGTTTCAGGCCCTTCCTCAAGGCTGCCGCCGCCGTTGCCATAGTTCTCACGTTGGGGAACGCCGCCCAGCATTCGTTCAGAAACAGCGAGACAGAGGCTCCCGACTACAATTATGCCACATACAAGGACACTTACGAAGACCCGCAGGTGGCATACGACAAAGTTTCGTCCGCGCTCAAGGATATGTCGAAAGGCTTGCGCCAGCAGGCGGAGGCAGACTCGGCATTGCGCGTAGACAAGACCAAGAGCGTTCAATGAAAAGACTGGTGGCAATTTTCGCGGCTGCGGCATTGGCTTTGTGCTCATGGGCACAGAGTGCGCAGGACTTCGCGGCGCGTTTCATGGAAAGCCTTTCTGGCAACGATGAAGTGAAATGCGTAACGGTAGGTCCTAAGATGCTCAACACGCTTGCAGGCATAGAGGATGCGGGAAACCGCAAAGGGCTGAAAGAGTGGACTGACGGGGTGAAGAGCATAAGGATTGTAACTTCCCAAAGCAATTCCGACGGGTTGCGAAAGGACGCCGTTGAAATGCTGAAGGCAAACAGCAAAAGATATTCGCCCTACCGCCCGAAAGGCAATGCCGATTACGGCGACTGCCTGTGGGTAAGGAAAGTCAGGAACAAGACCGTGGAGCTTGTGTATGTGGCCCCGCATTCCGAAAAAGGCTTCATGGTGATGGACTTCACAGGCAGAATAAGCGACGGCTTTGTCGAAAATATAATGAGGCCAGGGGAAGACTGAAAGTGGAACAAATACGACTGATATAATTTCTGTAAAATAGTAAAACAACCAATTGCCCCGTTGTGAAACGCGGCAATCTTAAAACCAAAACGAAACCGAAAAGTTTCAATTCTCTCAAAAGTAAAACAACCAACATTGATTATCTGCGACACAAGGGAGCTTGAAAAAGCTCCCTTTTTCGTGTCCGCATTTTTGTGCGGGCAAAGACAAGGCGGGACGTATGCCGATGCATACGCCCCGCCTGTTTGTTTTGTGATGTGCCTTCAGGCCTTGTATTTGCGCCGCATAATCGCCGCGTCAACCGACTTGCCGCCGGCCCCCATGTAGAAAAGCACGGCGATAACGGCAATGTAAACAAAGGCAAGCTCCCCTGCGCCGAATATGTCGCATCCGTGCACGGCTGCAAGCGCCACCGCAAGGTTCACAAGCAGCGCCGCCGCTGCGGGGCGCGTGAGAAACCCTGCCGCAATGGCTATGCTCCCCAGCGTTTCGGCAAGCATGGAAAGGGCGAGCGATGCGCCGCCGCCAATTCCAAGCGGGTCGGGAAACTGCGGCATCAGCAGGGAGAAGTTCACAAGTTTCCCCAGTCCGTGTATGAACATCATCGCGCCGAACACAATGCGCAGCGCAAGCAGGGCGTTTGACGTTTTTGCGTCATTGCTCGTGGAGAGCGCGGTTTCAAGCAGTTTTTTCCTGTCAATCATATTATTTCCTGAACTTTTTGGGTTTTGCGGAAGTTACTTCCACCAAAAGCTCCAGCAGCTTCTTGTCCTGTTGCGACGTTGTGG
>CAKRMO010000119.1 GCA_934364765.1 uncultured Bacteroidaceae bacterium
TGGCGGGATAGCTCAGCTGGTTAGAGCGCATGATTCATAATCATGAGGTCCCCAGTTCAATCCTGGGTCCCGCTACTTGAACAACAAGGCACAGATGGTTTCCACCTGTGTTTTTTTTGTTTTTGCCCCTAATTTTTTAAGACAACAGCCAAGTTGTGAAAACTGCATCGGACATAGAAAAAACTACGTCCTATGTAGAAAAAATTATGTCTGATGTAGTTTGAATTACATCAGACATAATTTCCCGTCTTTGCAACCTACTGGAAAACATTCACTTACAGTAAGCTGCCACTTTCCTGCAAAATTTTGGCAATCAAAGCGTTATTCAAAACTGCCCGAATATGGTAAATCTTGCGCCTTGCTGCCGCTTTGCGGATGCTTATTTCAAGTTTCCCGACTCAATCAGATACTCGCCTATCTGCACTGCGTTGAGTGCCGCGCCCTTGCGTATCTGGTCTCCGGAGAGCCAGAATGTCAGTCCGTTGGGGTTTGCGAGGTCGCTGCGGAAGCGTCCCACGTAAACATCGTCCTTGTCGGCGGTGAAAAGCGGCATGGGGTATTCGCCGTTCTGCGGATTGTCAACGAGCGTAACGCCCTTTGCGGCTGCAACGGCCTTGCGCGCCTCGTCAACGCTTATGGGGCGTTCGGTCTCAATCCAAACGCTCTCGCTGTGGGAGCGGAGGGACGGCACACGCACGCAGGTTGCGCTTGTAACGACATCGCTGTGCATTATCTTGCGCGTCTCGTTATACATCTTCATCTCCTCCTTGGTGTAGTCGTTGTCGGTGAACACGTCAACCTGGGGTATCATGTTGAAGGCAAGCTGGTGGGGGAACTTGCTCACGGTTATCTCCTCGCCGTTGAGAGCCTGGCGGTACTGTTGTTCAAGTTCCTTCATCGCCACTGCGCCAGCGCCGCTCGCCGCTTGGTATGTGGCAACGTGTATGCGCTTTATGTGGCTGAGGTTTTCGAGCGGTTTCAGTACCACGACCATCATTATTGTGGTGCAGTTGGGGTTGGCTACTATCCCACGCGGACGGTTGAGCGCGTCCTCGGGGTTGCACTCCGGCACAACGAGCGGCACGTCGCTGTCCATGCGGAACGCGCTTGAGTTGTCAATCATCACTGCGCCGAACTTTGTTATGTCGTTTGCGAAGTCTTTCGACACTCCGCCGCCCGCCGATGTGAAGGCTATGTCTATGCCCTTGAAATCGTCGTTATGTTGCAGAAGTTCCACTTCATATTCCTTGCCGCGAAAAACGTATTTGCTCCCCGCGCTGCGCTGTGAGCCGAAAAGGCGCAGGCTGTCAATCGGGAAATTGCGCTGTGCGAGAACTTTCAGAAATTCCTGCCCCACCGCGCCGCTTGCTCCTACGATAGCTACATTCATGCTTGTCTGGTCTTTGTTGTTTACGTAAATTTTGTCGGAGAAATCTGTCGGTTTTTCTCCCCGAAGTTTTGCAAAATTATCGTTTTTCCGCAGATAACGCGCCGTAGGTGTAAAGTTTTTCGTTACTTTGCAAGGATAATATGCGTAAAAACGCTTTGAACGAATGGCAATGCCCGAAGAAAACTGGAAAGAGCGCACGGAGCTGCTCCTTGGCGGCGGCGCGGTGGAAAGGCTGGCGCAGAGCAGCGTGCTTATAGCCGGCGTGGGCGGCGTGGGGGCTTATGCCGCCGAAATGATATGCCGCGCCGGCGTGGGAAGCATCACTATTGTCGATGCCGACTGCGTGGCACTCTCGAACATAAACCGCCAGCTGCCGGCCATGCACTCAACCGTGGGGCTTGGAAAGGCCGCGCTCGTGGCGCAAAGGCTCAAGGACATAAATCCGCAGCTTGATATCAGGGCGGAAAGCATCTTCCTCGACGCTGACAACATTCCCGCCCTGCTCGACGGCGGAAGTTTCGACTTTGTTGTTGATGCTATCGACACCATCACGCCCAAGGTAACTCTCATAAGCGAGGCAATGAAAAGAAGAATGCGCATAGTCTCGTCCATGGGCGCGGGGGCAAAGACCGACATAACGAAAATCCGCTTTGCAAACATCTGGGACACGTTCAACTGCGGTTTGAGCCGCGCCGTGAGGCAGGCGTTGAAAAAACGCGGGCTTGCAAGGCGAAAGCTTCCTGTTGTGTTTTCGGAGGAAACGCCCGACATGAACGCCGTAAAGGCTGTGGAGGGCGAGCGAAACAAGAAGACAACCGCAGGAACTGTGTCGTATATGCCGGCGGCGTTCGGGTGTTTTCTCGCCGAATACGTCATCACGCATCTTGTTTCAGACAAAAAATAAGCAATCATGATAAACCTGAAAGACATTCACAAGAATTTCGGAAACCTTGAGGTTCTGCGGGGAATAGACCTGCACATAGGGAAAGGCGAAATAGTGAGCATCGTCGGACCGAGCGGCGCGGGAAAAACCACGCTGCTCCAGATTATGGGCACGCTCGACCGCCCCACATCGGGAACAGTAGAGCTTTGCGGAATGGACGTAGGGCGGATGGGGCAGAAGGAACTTGCGCGCTTCCGCAACAGGAAAATCGGCTTCGTGTTCCAACAGCACCAACTTTTGAACGAGTTCACCGCCGAGGAGAACGTGCTAATACCCGCCTACATAGCTAAAACCGGGCGCAAGGAGGCACTTGCCCGCGCCGAGGAGCTTCTCGGTTTCGTGGGGCTTTCAGACCGCAAGAACCACAAGCCGCTCGAACTTTCGGGCGGGGAGCAGCAAAGGGTGGCGGTGGCGCGTGCGCTGGTAAACAACCCCGACATTATTTTCGCCGACGAGCCGTCGGGAAGCCTCGACACCAAGAACAAGGAGGAACTGCACAAACTGTTTTTCGACCTTCGCGAACGCTACGGGCAGACTTTCGTAATAGTTACCCACGACGAGGCTCTCGCATCACAGACCGACCGCACTATACATATGCGCGACGGTTTGATTGTAACGCCGGAGGCGGATGCGGAAACCGCCATCTGACACAGACAGGACACTAACTTACTAAAAACGGAAACAATATGACATTGCAGAAAAAAATCACGGCGTTGCTGGTGCTGTTGCTTGCAGCCGCGCCTTTGGGTGCGCAGACGCAGTGGCACTCTCCGATGGAAAACTGCGGGGATGAGCCTTTCGTGTGCGGACGTGCATGGAACAAGGAACTGGGCAAGAACTTCCACCGTCTGCCCGAAAGATACAAGGGAAAGGTTACGCAAAGCGTGTGGGGGCTTTCCCACCTCAGTGCGGGACTTTCGCTCAAGTTCACCACCAACTCAAAGAACATCAAGGTGAAGTATGTCATGGGGCAGAAACCAGGCTACCTGAACATGGCGTGGCTCAACCATTCGGGAATTGACCTTTATGGTGCTGACGCGAAAGGCGGTCTGCACTGGGTGGGAAACCACATGGACTGGCAGCTTAGGGGCGACACGGCGGAGATTACGTACCGCGAGATAAGCTATCCAAAGGGTTTGGAGGCCGGAACGGAGTTCCGCGTTTACCTGCCGCCTTACAACGAGGTGAAAAGCGTTATGGTGGGCGTTGACAAAGGCGCGAATTTCTCATACAAGCGCGAAAAGCGGGCTAAGCCCATTGTTGTTTACGGCACATCCATAGTAAACGGCGCATCGCCCTCGCGCCCGGGACTTATGTTCACCAACATCGTGGCGCGTGAAAGCAGCTGGCCTGTCGTGAACCTCGGATTTTCCGGCTCTGCCCTCATGGAGCCTGCGGTTTTCGACTTTCTGTCCGAAATAGATGCGCGCGCGTTCATCATAGACCCTATGCCAAACAGCTACGGTCTTGGCGACGAAATTGTGAAACGCGCCTGCGACGGCATCAGGAAGCTGCGCAAGGCAAGCCTTGCGCCGATACTTATGGTGGAGGCTTCAGTGCCGATGGACACAATGTTCCGCAAAAAACGCTGCATGGACTATGTAAACGGCAACAAGCGTTTCCGCGAGGCCTACAACAAGCTCTGCGCCGAGGGCATCACGGGATTGTACTACCTGCCCGCAAAAGACTTGAAATTCACCGAGGAGTCAATGATCGAGGGAACTCACCCCAACGACTTCGGAAACCGCCAGTATGCCGACGCATATCTCAAAAAAATCAAGGAGATGTTCAACGGGAAACAGGCAAGGGGCGGAGCTTCGCGTGCAAGGGTGCGCAGGTAAAAAACCGCCTTGCAAATAACAAATCCGCCCGATGCAGTCAAGACTGCATCGGGCGGATTGTTTTCAACGCTCCTCTATAGGGGCGTTTATTTCTTTTTCTTCGTGTCCACCACAATCATTATCGGGTAGTGGTCGCTCGGCGTGTGGGCGCGTGCCACTTTCCTGCCGTCGGCATCGGTCGTTTCGGTGCGGTAAACGTCGGTCAGTTCGCCGTACTTCTCAACCGTGAACTCCTTGGTGAGGAAAATGTGGTCAATCCTCTCGTCAAAGCCTAATCCCTGCGGATGGTAGTCGTTAAAGGTGCTCATGTTGAGGTAGCGGAACTTGGCAATGCGGTAGGCGTCGTTGAGAATGCCCGAATTGTCTATCAGCTTGAAGCCGTCGTTGTCCTGATCAATGTTGAAGTCGCCCGAAAGGATTGCCGGCAGCTTGTGCTTGTCCTCCTTTATGCGGTTCATTATCATCTTCGCGCTCTCGGCGCGTGCCGTTACCCCCACGTGGTCCATGTGCAGGTTGTAGTCAAC
>CAKRMO010000120.1 GCA_934364765.1 uncultured Bacteroidaceae bacterium
TGTGATATTTGCGCCGCTTAAGTGTGAGAAATGGGTGAAAGACGGATGTGTTGCCAAGGTCGTGGAACGTGTGAAAAAGGTGTTTGAGTCAGTAATCCATGCCTTGTCGCAATATTCAAATGTGGAGATTGACATAATGCCCATACAGACAGTGGGCAACATAGTGTTCCAGGAGCAGGCCAAGGCCATGCTCTGCGTCATAAATGGGAAGGAACATAGGAAATGCGCAATCATCAACGGCAAAACACAAGTGAGGTTTGAAGACGGCGCGGTTGAGGACATCGATTTGAAGAAACACAAGTTTCAGCCGGACAGCGATGCCGTTATCCGGGACAGTTCCCCTTTTGTTGCCCCAAACTCATGGTTTACCACCGTAGGAAAGGAATATGCCCCCAATAATTGCGACCAGTTGGCGTATTATATCCTGCAGTTCTATTTGGCAAAGGTTCTGTTTGCAAGAGACGTGGAGAGACTTCAGGAGAAAAAGCAGAGGTGGAAATGGGGACGGCGCATAGCCATTGCGGCAAGTTGCGCGTTCGGGCTGGTAGGCGCAACTGTTATGTATTTCACATCAAAATATCTTGAAAGGAAATTCGGCACTTTCACACTGGAGCGTATGCTCGCCGTTATAAAGAAACTGCAGGATGGCGGCTACATAAAGAAGAACTGCGACGGCATAGTGACAATCAAGGAGTCGAAGTTGAATGCGATAAAGGAAATCACGGCATGATAAGGTTTTATGCTTACTATAACTATGGCGGCTACAAGGATTTCTATATGGGAAACCTGCGGGAAGAGACTAACTCAAAATATTTTCTGCCGCTGCTGGGAGTGTACGAACAGTCCCTGGCGGAAAATTCCGAAGACGAAGGGCTGAAAAGTCTTGTTGAACGCCAAAGGCTTCTGCCCAAGCTCATGGTGCTTTCCGATGCCACCGGAGAATACAACTATCCGGGAGATGCGAGGATAATGATGTCCCATGCCGGCTACAAGGCGCTTTACAGAAGGGTTTCCAAAGACAGCTATGTATTGGCGGTAAGGGGCATCGCAGGACCGACCGACGCATACGGACGCAAATCCCCATTTAACATAATGCTTACAGGCGACAGTTCCGGGGATGTGGAAACCTTGGACATTATTGCCGAACATATCCGCACAAATATCCCGGCGTTTGAGAATGCCGTGGAAAACATTTTCGTGAACGATTTTGAGGAAAATGGATTGCGCTGTGATGTGGGGGCTTTGCGGGAGGAGCTGAACAGGATAACAGAAAAGGGGAATCCGTTGCAAACATACGGAAACCAAGACCTGCCGGTCAGGATGCTCGTTGTGGCGGACGGCAACAGTTTGCTTACAGCTGTAAAGGAGCAGAAAATCAGCAGAAGAAACATCAATGCGTGCTATGACGAAAAAGGCAATTTGCTTTACAAGGCGCAGCCGGCGGAAAAGGATCAAGACGCAGCCGCCGGGGCGGAAAGGCACGCCAACCCTTCATTGCACGCAATGCTCAATGTGCCCAAGCGCGAGGACATTGACAGGCTTTGGCTATACGTAAAAGAACTTGAACGGAGAATAACGGAACTCGAAAACAATCAGAAATCATGAGCAAGAAGAAAATATTATTCGATCTTGATCCGAAATCCTACGAACACGAATTAGACTAGGCTGCGCTGAAAGCCATGAAGGCTCTGCCGGGCTTCGACACGGTGGTGAACTTCTTTCTTAACTGGACGTACATAAAGTGGCACGTCATAGAGCTTCAAGGCTCTAACTTTCTCGTTACGCGGGAGTCGTGCCCCGAGCTGTACGACTTGGTGCGCGATGTTGCCGACACGCTCGACCTCAGGCCGCTTCCGCGCTTCTACACGCAATGGGGCTACAACATCAACGGCTACACCACAGGCTATAAGGAAGACACCCTGCTGGTGCTGAACAGCGGTGCGGTGGATTTGCTCAGCGAGGACGAACTGCGCTATGTTGTGGGACACGAAGGAGGGCATATCCGGAGTGCGCACACAATTTATCACGTTATGGCCCAGTTGTTCAACAGTGCGATAGGCCAAATACCCATTGTCGGTTCGCTTGCCACGCCAATCTATTACGCCTTGCTGTATTGGACGCGTATGTCCGAGTTCACGGCAGACAGGGCGGGGCTTTTGGCTTGCCAGAATATAGATGCGGCAATCAGTGCGATAATAAAGATGTCCGGGCTTCCGCAAAAATATTTTGACAATATGAACAAGGAGGCTTTCATAAAGCAGGCCACGGAGTTCAGGCAGTCTTTCAGCGGGTTTACGGACAAGGCTATAAAAACCCTGACAATAGCGGGAAGCTCGCATCCGTGGACGGTTCTGCGTGCGGCGGAACTGCTGGCGTGGTACGAGAGCGGCGAATACCAGAAGGTGCTTGACGGCGTGTCATCGCGTGAGTGCGGCGTGTGCCATGCGCAAATCCCCGCAGGAAGCACGAAATGCCCATATTGCGGGAACGAGGATTAACGCAAAAGATTACTAACTATAAAAATAATATATATGTTCGGTTTTATATCAAAATTATTCGGCAGAAAAGCCCAAAGCGTGGATGACATCTTGAAAAAAGAGAGGGTGTCAAAGGAGCAACTGGAACAGTTGGGACAGCAGTCTTTTGAACTGGAGGTGAACTACACCAACCGGGAAAAAATAAGCAAGCTGTCCGAAATGGAGGGTGTAAAAATAGAGAAAGGCTCTTCACAACTGATGGGGGCGGAAATTCTAAGCATTACGGCAGATGCATATACCGCGCTTCAGTTGCTTAATTGTTTGGTAGGTATGTCTGTTATTACGGTCGTCCGTAGTGGCGGCAAAATGAGAATGTCGGTAAAAGATGTTATCAGGGATTTGTTAGGCAAAGCCGGCAGGAAGTGAGCGGGTCTTTGATTTTTTCAAAGAGGGAGGAGCTGCAAAGGCAGATAGAGGAGTTCAACGCCCGGATGTCCTGCAATTGCAGCATGAAAGAGTGCGAGTTTCCTATATCCCCAGAAATAAACAAAGATAACGAGGTGCTGCTAAGCGAAAAGCTTAACGTTGTTCTTACGCTCTACACACTCTATCCCGCATATAGAAAGGCCTTGAGGAAACTTATATTCCTTTACCTCGCCGTTGGGTTGAATATCGAGAGCGGCAATTACCCCAATGCCTCTGCTTGCCTTAAAGATTTGTATGAGGAATGGTCCAAGGTTAAGAAACGGCTGAAGGAGATACACCACCCGCCGGTTTTCGTCAACCTGATGACACAGGCGTTGCTTGCCCACGAGCTTTGCCATTACAAGTTCCGCCTTAGCCCGGAGTTGTGGGAGACGGAAATCTCTGATGTAAAAAAGGAGATAGTTGATATGGAATTTCCTGGTTTTTTTCGTGGACGTATAGTTAAAAAAACAGTAAAGAGACTTGAAGACGACAGCCATCAGTTGGAAGAACTGGCTTGCGACAAGGCGGCTGCCATGCAACTTGCAAAATTGCTGAACAGCGGGGCTGTGGAGGATAGATACGTGGGAAACGTAATAGAGCAGACAATAAGGCTGTACTCAACTTTGCAACTGTGGGAAAACATGAAGGAACTGCAAAATTTTTCCCATACGTTAAGCAACTATAGGCTGCATATGGCAAACCATGCTTTTTTTGTTATCAGAGTAGGCTTTATTGCAATGTATATTGTAGCCAATTTGGAGCGGGACTGCGAGTTTTCCCCCGATGTTCTCAAACGTGAGATTATGGATTACGGCAAGGTCTTACAGGATATGACATATATAATCCGTTCAAACCTCAAATACGGTTCAGTTTTTTCTCTCTCAGCGACTTCTGCCGGTTATGACGATGAGGACGAAGTTGCATTTCGGGAGGCGGTAAGGGAGGACTACAAAGAATTGGGCAAAAGGATTATGGATTATTTGGAATACATAATCCATTCGGACTGACATTAAATCAAAAGATATTATGGTAAGAAACGAAAGGGAATTGGCTCGGGCCATTCAGGGAAAGGAAAGCCGTATAGAGCTTCTATCATTCATGAGGTGTATGTCTTACCAAAAAGAATGGCAACAAAGGTTTCTGATGCGGTAGTGGACGAACTAAGCGGGAATTTTTCCGAATTAAACAATAAAGTATCAGCAAGCATTGCAAAAGAATTGGGAACAGAGGCGTTGTCAGAGTTTCTTTCAAACATAGTGCAGGATATCTCTATGCGGGACATTCTTGCCAAAATTCAGGGTGGGTCAAATTGAAATAATGGGCATTTGTTTAACAGGTGGCATAGAAAGGCAATCCTTCTCATCGTTTCTGCCGTTTTCTTGCAAAAAAATCATTGTAAAAAGTCAGTCCATGGTAATTTTTACGCCCTCCGCCCCACGCCAAAACCCGCAGAAATCCCCGTTTACGGCAAGTGTTTGATAACCAGAAAATTACCTCAAGCAGGTATCCTTTCGCAAGATGTTGTTTTTCAGACGTTTGCAAGTGACTGAAAAAGGTCTGATGTAGTTTGAATTATGTCTGATATAATTTTTCCTGCATAGGACATAGTTTTTCCGATGCCCCATGTTGCTTGCAGGGTGTTTTGAAAAGAGCAACCGGTTTTGGTTTTGCGGGATTTGTATTGGCGTATGGCATACGCCCTGTAT